>JAKBPM010000003.1 GCA_021829515.1 Nitrospirota bacterium
CAGAAGATGCCGCTGTCCTGCCGGACGTATGTCTGTCCGTGTTGTGGAATGGAAAAGGATCGGGACCACAATGCCTCCCTGAATATTTTGAGACTCGGGCTTTCGTCTCGGGGTTAGCCCCGAGAAGCCCCCACGACAACCGTTTCTCAGGTTTAGTGGCGGGAGCAGTCACCCTAGTCCTTTGTGATTGGAGCTTTCTCCGGAAAGGCGCTTAAGATGGTTTTTCGTTTAGGGATGCCTCTTGCTCCTGAACCTGAGGGACCGGCTGTTTGGCCGGGTCTTTCAGATGGATTTCAAAGCCAAGGCGAAGCAGAATATTGATGCGTTCCTTGGTCATCCGGTCGCGCTTTTCTTTTGTCGTTTTCTTCTTTTCCAGAAGATTCAGGGAGTTTTTGATGGTACTGACTGCATCTTTTATCGCAGCTTTAGTCTCTTCCGTGGAAAGGGTCTCGGCCTGTTTTGTCAATTCCTCCATGTCAATTTCAGTCCATCGATCGATATCCACCCACTTGATGAGTGCCATTCTTTATTTCTCCTTAAAATAGCTTATTGACATCCTCCCGCAGGTCAGTCTGAAAAGCGATTGCCGGGGGGAGATTCCCAAGATTACTCTTGGGATTTGTTTCTGCATGACCTGTCGGTAACGGAGTAGCTTGCACTGCTGAGCCTGGTTAACCCGTTCACAGGCCTTTTATTATCCAAGCAGACACACAACGGTTCTCTTGGTTGAGTAGCGGGTCATTCGAATAGTTGCAAGGCGGCTGATTTTAATCCGACTTGGTGGGGTCTTTCAAGTCACTGACTTGAAAGACCCCACCGATTTTTCACTACGGTTTCTTTGCACTGGTCAATGGAGGTGACGGGGATTTGAGTACAAACAGTTTTTTGATGTTTTCGAGAGACTGATAGCCGGTAACCACATGCCCATCTGCTATAAATGTCGGCACATTAGGTATTCCCGTATGAGACAGGAGTGTGTCGTCAGCTCCCTGTATTTCTGCCAGAGGCTGTTGTGTCTTGATGCAGGCATTCATTTTCGCTGCTGGGAGAGTCTTTGTTGCGATAATTCCTTTAAGGGCCGAATCCATCTGGTCTTTCGACAGTGATCCCAGCTCAATTCTGTTATTGAGCAGATTATGTACGTCCCAAAAGCTTCCTGGAAGAGTTTGCTCTGCGCACATCTCGAAAATGGCAGCATCAAGCGCATTGGGATGAAGCACTACGATTGGGTATGGAATATAGACGAAGCGAATATTTTTTTCCTTTTGTACCAGTGGCAAAACCTCCCGGTTCCACTTCCGGCAGGTATGGCATTGGTCGTCTGCAAATTCAATAAGCGTGTTTTGGGCGTTTGGTGAGCCGCTAGAGGGAAAATTACCCAGAGGGAATAAACTTGGAGATATTGACAGATCTATAGGCATTGGCGGGGATATATCCGGGACCGGCCTGAAGTTGTCTTTTGTGTCCAGAATAGGTGTTGTCACAAAATATTGGTTGTCAATTAGGTACACGGTCGAAAAAATACGATTGTTTCCGATATCAATTGAAAAAGGGAACGCCTTGATGCTTTTTGAGATCTGTTTTGGTGCCATCCATGTCAGGCTTTTTGCGGGAACTCGTTGCAAAGCCATGGATTGCTCAAGGACCTTCTGGAACTTTGCTTGCATTGCCCTGTCAGAATCAGTCATCCCGACGTCTTTAGGCGTTTGCTTTGTGGCAGGCTGTTTTGTGCTGGTATCTGCCATTGCCGTGTTCGGGAGAGCTATTGGAGATATGGTTGAAACAGCAACAAACCAAAAAAGAAGACTGGATAGTCTTTTCAAATTTTTCGACCTTCTCATTAATTATGCCTGATCAAATTGGGTTCTTGATGTTGCAACTCCCGATTTTATCTGTGTTTTGATCGCTTGCCCCGGCACTTGATGTATCATTAGAGTGAAAGCCTGCTTGAATTGTCGTCTAACAAGGATTCTTGTCCGAGCGTAACCTAATGAATGACAATGGGTCAAGGGAAAACCAATTTTTGTGACCCAGGACGCGTCTTGCCTTTTTTATTTTCTCCACATAGAATGTGTGGGTTTTTTATTCTGCTCCTGTAGCTCAATTGGCAGAGCACCCGCCTTGTAAGCGGAAGGTTTCCAGTTCGATTCTGGACAGGAGCTCCACATATTTCCTTATGTTATTTTTCATTTGAACCTTTTTGAGTGTTGCTCCTCCCTAACTACCTTCATTTTCCCCCTCATTTTCAGTGTCGCCTTATAGCTACCACGCATGAATTTTTGTTTGACGAACTTTATATTTTTGTTCGCAGATTCCTCTGGAAATTGGACGGATTCCATAAAAATCGGATACCAATGGCTTCACGATCTTTCCGGGTGATCCCTTCACGGATCAGTGTGGAACATGGTTGATTTGCCGATATGATAGTAACGGGGTCATTTCTTTTGATCAGGGGATGGGGAGTTTTGCTATCTTGATGGGGCGTATGTTAGATTTGAAACTGATTTCGGTGTTATTTTCCAGACTTTTTCTTGTTTTCTCCGGGTGTTTTGAACATGTGTCCGCTCATCATGGAATGGTCCGTGGAACTATGGCAGGAACTGTCCGAAGCCAAAGCCTCCTGAGAGGGCGAGTAAGATGCAAAGGCCCAAACGCTTTTGCGCATCCTCGGCGAAAGAGGAAATTTCGGTCGCGAGATCGGAACCCCCCACTACAGCAAAAGCTTAGTGGTGGGTAGTTGATTGTTTGATTCTTTCCCCTTGCGGGTGGCATCGGTGTCTGTCTTTATTTCGACCCTGCTGGCTTCCACCCATTGAACTTTCTGATTCCGTTACCAAGGCTACAGATAAGGAGAATCCATTGAGTCAGATTGATAGTCTCATTCTTCAGGTAGGCACTAATCAGATGGAATTGGTGGACTTCAGAATGTTCCAGGAGGACGCTGACGGATCGCAACGGGAAGGCATCTACGGGGTCAATGTATCAAAGGTGATTGAAATCATCCAGCTTCCTGGGTTCATTACCCCCGTTCCAGATGGTAATGAATATCAGGAAGGAATCATTAATCTCAGGGGACAAGTGATTCCGGTGATTAATCTGGCAAAGTGGATGAAGATCAAGGAGCCAGCATTTTTGGCACAGATGACCAAGCAAATCATTGTGACAGAGTTCAGCGCTGTACGATTGGGATTTATCGTTCATAAGGCTGCTCAGATAAGAAGAATCTCCTGGAAGGATATTGTTCCGATTACGATGGCGCGATCGGGGCGCTCAAAGGAAAGCAAGGTTACCGGGACGGTCAAACTTTCTGAGGAGGAGGTCCTTCTCATTCTGGACTTTGAGTCCATTGTCGAGGAAATGGGGATATTTACTCGGCAGGAGGAGTATCTGGAGCAGATGCCCCAGAGCAAATCCCTGGATCAACGATATATTTTGGCGGCAGATGATAGCCCTGTGGCATTGTCAATGGTTGTGAGGGCATTAAAGAAAAAAGGGTTTAATGTTCTTGAAGCCAAAAATGGCAAAGAAGCTCTTGAAGTTCTAAAAAGAGAGGTTGCAGCCGATCCTGAACGAAAAATTGGGAATAGGGTTTCTCTTCTCATCACAGATGTGGAGATGCCTGTGATGGATGGATATACGCTGACCAAAGAGGTCAGAGCCAATCCTGATCTGAACTCCCTTACGGTACTGGTTCATTCTTCCATGTCAGGAACTGAAAACGTGAGAAAGGGACTTGAAGCAGGAGCGAATGAATATCTGGTCAAATTCGATCCGGTTGTTTTTGTGGACAGGATTGAAAAAATGTTAGCTCTCTCCGGGGCAAAGGGAAAAAACTAGGGTTATGGACAACGGATCCGTTGAAGCGCATGATCTTATCGAGTCTGTAACCGAAGGGCTTGAGGAAAGGGAGCATAAACGCGATGCGTGGAATATACGTGTCGCATTGACGACATCCCTTTTGGCGGTGTTTGCTGCTCTTTCGAACCTTGAGTCGGAGCAATGGACATCGGAGGCAATCCTCCTCAAGAACTCGGCGATTTTTTTTCAGGCCAAATCGTCTGATCAATGGTCCTATTATCAGGCGAAAAAAATAAAGCTCCATATGTCTGAAAATCAGTTGAGGATGGAAACTCTTGTTCTGAAAAAGGCTCAGGCAAACTCTGAAGAGCAAAGGTTCAAGAAGCTGATTGCAAAATATGACAGGCAAGTGAAGCAAATCAAACAAAATGCCCAAGGATTTGAAAAACAGAGGGACGTTTTGAACGTTGAATCCGATGCAGCGTTGCGCCATCACCGGGCCTTTGCCTTGAGCGTTGTTTGCTTTCAGATTGCGATTGTTTTGACGTCTATGGCTGTTATGCTGCGGAAATCTTCATTGTGGTACGCCAGCATGGCGCTTGGTGTGTTTGGTATATTAGCTTTTATTAACGGGTTTTCATTATTCTTTCACCTGGGTAGACTGACTCCATGAGAAAAAAATACAGGCTTGCCAATATTGCCCGGGGAATTCTCCTGTCGATACCCGTTTTGCTGTCCGCGTGTACTCATTCAGACCAGTCTTCAGTCAAAAAAAACACGGGTCCTAATGTATCAAGTTCGGCTCCTGGACAGCAGGCGGATAATAAAAAACAGCCGTCGGACAGGAATCTTGTGCCTTATTTTAACCGGCCGCCCGTGGGGACTCCGGTTGAGACACATTGAGTATTGAGTTGCAATTGCAGCATTCTTGCTGTTCTCTTTTGACTTTCAATCTGTTCCATGTTACAAAGACCGGATGAATAATCCTGATCCAAAGTCTAACCTTGAACAAGAAATCCGTGTTCTGCTATCTCCCCTGGGCATTGAATTGCACTCTTTGGAATTGCCTAGAAGGCAAGGGGGAGTAGTCAGAGTCACATTGGATGAGCCTGGGGGCATTAATCTCGACAGGCTTGAGGTTGCATCAAGGAGAATCGCAGATCTGCTGGATTTGATTGACCCCATTCCGTTCCGTTATCGCCTGGAGGTCGGTTCGCCAGGACTGGACCGGATTCTTAAAGTGCCTGAAGAACTTTTTGTCAATGTTGGTCATACCGTTAAGATAAAAACACTTAATCCGGTGAATGGGCAAAAAGTTTTTCGAGGAAAAATTGAGTCAACTGATTCTGTCGGTGTTCGCTTGGTCGTGCCCGCAGGGAAAAAGTTTGTTACAGAGCTTATCCCTTTGTCAGAAATCAAGGAAGTTCAAGCCCAGTTCTGGGAGGATGCTCCACCCAGGGAAGAAAAATAGCAGGAGGAGGAATACGGTTGCTTTTTAACCGTTGAAGCCATGGTTAATCAGGAATTACTTAGCGTTCTCGATCAGCTTCAAAGAGAAAAAGGGATTACTCAGGAGACGCTGATCAGCGCTCTCGAAGCCGCTTTGGTTGCTGCAGCCAGGAAACGTTATGGTGGGGGTGACAACTATCAAGTTGAGGTCAATCACAGAACTGGCGAGATTCAGGTTCTTCAGACCAAGCGGATTGTTGAGCATGTTGAATCACCTTCTGAGGAAATATCTCTTGCGGAAGCAAAGGATTCCGACCCTGAAGCTGAAGTTGGGGATGAGATCGGAAGCTATCTTGAGATTGATGACTTCGGACGTATTGCAGCCCAGGCAGCAAAACAGGTTGTGTTTCAGAAAGTTCGGGAAGCAGAGTGGAATGTTGTCACTCGCGAATTTGGTGGACGTCAGGGCGACATTATAAATGGTGTCGTTATCGGACACGAGCGCAAAAACTACATTGTTGATCTTGGTAAAACCGAAGCGATCCTCCCATTCAGGGAACAAATGCCCCGTGAAAGCTTCAGACGAGGAGATCGGATAAAGTGTCTTTTACTTGATTTAAGAACCACAAGTAGAGGTCCACAAATTATTCTTTCCCGGACTCATCCTGATTTTGTGGCTCGTCTTTTTGAGAAAGAGGTTCCTGAGATTTCCGAAGGTGTCATAGAAATTCGCAACGTTGTTCGTGAGCCTGGAGAACGGGCCAAGTTTGCCGTTTTTTCTAAAGACCCTAATGTTGATCCGGTCGGTTCATGTGTTGGTGTGAAGGGTGTTCGTGTCCAGGCTGTCGTGAGGGAACTTCATGGTGAAAAAGTTGATATCATCGAGTGGAGCCCTGATCCGGCAACGTTTATTTCGAGAGCCTTGTCGCCAGCGAAGATTCAGAAGGTCGTATTCAGAGAATTGGGTGGCGAAAAAGTTGCAACGGTTATTGTAGCTGACCAGCAGTTGTCCCTTTCTATTGGAAGAAGAGGTCATAATGTTCGTCTTGCTGCAAAACTGACCGGTTGGAAAATTGATATTTTTAGTGACAGCCAGGTTTCAGGAGATTCCGAGCTTGCACAGGCGATAGATCCAGGTCGGTTGATTCGAAGCAATGTTGAGACTCCTGAGGTTGGCACAAGGCTTCTTGAGATAGAAGATCTGCCAGGAATGGGCGGAATTGTGGCTGAAATTCTCAGGGGTGCTGGATTTGACACGGTGGAAAAAATAGCAAATGCTGATTTGGCATCTGTCTCTTCCTTGCCCAAGTTTGGGCCAAAGACAGCAGCGAAGCTTATTGAAACAGCCAGAGATTTTCTTGGACTTCAAAAGCCTGAGATGAATGTTCACGATACAGAGGAATAAGGGAGTCCTAACTTTTGATCAAGGTCTATGAACTAGCTCGTGAACTGAAACTTGAAAGCAAGCTTCTTCTTACAAAGTTGCATCAGTGGGGTATTCAGGCCCAGACACATATGGCTGCGCTCGATGATAAGACTGCTGCCCAAGTCCGAGCCAGGATCAAAAAAGGTGAAGAGCCTGTACACGAAAAGAAAAAACCTATCCTGATCAAACGCAAAGCAACCTCTACTGACTCTTCCCAGACAGAGGATGTTTTGCCGTCCTCAGATGTACCTCAACCGCAGCGATTGATTGAGTCGGAGAAAACTCCTCCGGAAGAGATCGTCCAGCAGGATCTTCCTGCTCGGGAACCAGAGGTTGAAGTGCATCCCAATCCTCTTATTCTTGAGACCATTCCCTTGGCCAAGGATCTTCCGTTTGCTCCTTCCGTACCATCTCCTCCTTCTGTTTCTGCACAAAAAGAAGAGAAGAAGAAAGGAGAAAAGGAAGTTAAGCCGGCTGTGGATAAGAAGGCCAAGCTGGCTAAACTTAATAAAGACAAGTCGCGGAAGACAGACAGACTTTTGCTTTTGAACCAGGATGAGATTCTTGAAGGGGATGATGCTGCCGATGTGGAGACTGGTGAGGCTGACGTTGTTCCTACCCAGCCACCCACTAGGGTTGTTCCTCCCTCACAGCCTGTGCGTTCTGCCGTTGTGCCTGGTACTCCACCAAGGGAATCTCCTTCCAGACCGCCGATGACACGAGTTCAGCCCCAGCGCCGTTCCCAGTCAGGTGGATACAAGAAAAAAGATCGCCATCGAGGGACTCAGACTCTGCCTGAAGGAACGAAGGCCAGAAAAAAGAGCATCCGGATCTCTGAAGGAATAACTCTTAAGGAGTATGCTGATCGTCTGGGCCTGAAAGCACAGGAAGTGATCCTGAAGTTGATGGGGATGGGCGTCATGGCTACCATTAATCAGCCGATGGATCTTGATGCGGCTGTTTTGGTTGCAGAGAGCTTTGGTGTCACTGTCGAAGTTCAGATAGCTGAGACGGAAGATGAGCTACTTGGTCAGAATGATGAGGATGAATCGGCACATCTTCTTCCTCGCCCACCTGTTGTTACAATTATGGGACACACTGACCATGGAAAAACATCCCTTCTTGATGCGATTCGGAAAACGAAGCTTGCGGAAGGGGAAGCCGGAGGAATTACCCAGCACATAGGAGCCTATACCATCTCCGAAAAGGGCAGGGAAATCACATTTTTGGATACTCCCGGCCATGAAGCCTTTACTGCGATGCGGGCAAGAGGAACACAGATAACGGATGTTGTTGTTCTGGTTGTTGCTGCTGATGATGGTGTGATGCCCCAGACAGTAGAAGCGATCCACCATGCCAAGGCTGCCGGTGTTCCAATTGTGGTTGCTCTGAACAAAGTCGACAAGCCTGAAGCCAATCCTGAAAAGGTGATGCAGGAGCTTTCCGTTCATGAGTTGATCCCGGAAGCGTGGGGTGGTCAGACGATTTACTGTCCTGTTTCTGCCAAGAAAAGAAGTGGTTTGGACAACCTTCTTGAAATGATTTTGCTTCAGGCGGATGTATTGGACCTCAAGGCAAATCCGGACAGGCGAGCTCAGGGTGTTGTCATCGAGTCGAAGCTGGATAAGGGAAGAGGTTCTGTTGCCACAGTTCTTGTCCAGAAAGGAACGCTCAGGGTTGGGGATTTTGTTGTTGTTGGTGGTCAGTTTGGAAGAGTTAGAACTCTGATCAATGACAAGGCTCAGCGCGTTTCTGAGGCACTTCCGTCACATCCTGCCGAAATAGTGGGGCTTGATGGTGTGCCGAATCCCGGAGATACCTTTGTTGTTGTCGACGATGAGAAGGCCGGACGTCAGGTTGCCCAGAGCAGGGTTCAAAAGCTTCGACTTGCGCAGATGGTGAGACAAAAGCGTGTTTCCCTTGAGGACCTGTACACTCAAATTCAGGAAGGTGAAGTCAAAGAACTGAACCTGATACTCAAAGTGGATGTTCAGGGATCGGTAGAGCCGATCAAGCATGCGCTTTCTAAGCTTGGAAATGAAAAGGTCCGAGTTCGCTTTATCCATGAAGGCGTTGGTGGTATCAAGGAAACGGATGTTCTTCTTGCCCAGGCCTCAAGCGCCATTATTCTAGGTTTTAATGTTCGGCCTGATTCAAATGCCGCGCAGATTGCCGAGCGTGAAAAGGTTGATATTAAGTTTTATTCGGTAATCTACGATGCGATTGAGGATATCCGTAAGGCCATGGAAGGGTTGCTTGCCCCGACATTGAAGGAGAAAATCCTTGGTCGTGCAGAGGTGCGGAAGGTTTATAATATCTCCAAGGTCGGAAATGTCTGCGGATGCTATGTTATTGAAGGCATTATGCAAAGAGCTGGGACTTCTGTCCGGTTGTTAAGGGATAGTGTTGTTATCTTTGAAGGACGTTTTTCCGCTCTGAAGCGATTCAAGGATGATGTCAGGGAAGTTGCTACCGGATATGAATGCGGTATTTCCATTGAGAATTACCAAGATATTAAAACGGGCGATATTGTTGAGTGTTTTATGCAGGAGCAAATCGCCACGACTCTGGATTCCTGAAGACGTCTTTATCAGTCTTCAAGGCATAAATCAGATTGGCCTGTTCTTCAAGTTGCTAAAAGGGGAAGGAGCTCGAAAGATGTTCGAGTTCCTTTTTTTTCGAAAAGAAATCAGTCCAAAATGCTTTTTTGAAGACTTTTTCTTGGGCCACCTGCTCGACATCCACAAGGATTGATGAGACGTGAGGGGGATAGCGATGAAACAGGACGGAATGAAGCAGGGATTCCGAAGGGCAGACAGAGTTGCAAAAGAGATTAAAGAAATTGTCGCGATCCTTTTTTCAAGATATGCATCAGAGACGAATCTGTCTTTTGTTACGATTACGAATGTCAGTTTGTCCGATGACCTTAAATCGGCCCGGATTTTTTATACGATCTTTCCTGGCGTTGATAACAAACTTGTTGCAGAGGCGATTGACCGCTCTCAGGGGTGGGTTCGTCGCGAGCTAAGCAGACAAATTAAAATAAAATCTGTTCCGAAAATTCAGTTTTTTCCACAAGATGATTCCGGAGAATTTTTAGAAGCGTCTAATCTGATCGATTCCTGATAAAACGAGATTGACTAAGATGAAATCAATTCCTTTGCAGGGCCAGTCTCCCCAATCCACCGCGCCGTCTTATTCCGGAATTTTGTTGGTAGACAAGCCTTCCGGAATGACGTCGCACGATGTTGTGGCCATCATCAGGAAAGAGAGCAAAATTTCAAGAGTTGGTCATGGAGGGACTCTTGATCCAATGGCGACCGGGTTGCTGCCGGTTCTCCTGGGGTCTGCGACCAAGCTTGCTGAGCAGCTTCAGGGATGGGATAAGTCTTACAGGTTCGATGTTGTCTTTGGTGTTTCGACAGACACTGGTGATGCTGATGGCAATGTTATTTCGTCGGTCCCGACTCCTCCCCACTTTACCCGGGAGCTGGTGATGGAAGCGCTGAAACCCTTTCTGGGAACTACCGAGCAGAAACCGCCCATGTATTCAGCGATCAAGAGAGACGGCGTTCCGTTGTACAAGCTTGCACGAAAAGGGATCGAAGTTGAGCGACCGATGCGGACAATTACGGTGCACTCATTGCAGCTTGAGGCATTTGCTCCACCGGTTGCAACCATTCATGTGTCTTGTTCGAAAGGGACGTATATTCGATCTCTTGCAGAAGATATCGGGCATTCACTCGGTCTTCCAGCCCATGTGAGCCGTCTGATACGGACAGGGTATGGCCATTTCTCATTGGAGAAAGATGGCCACCCTCTTTCAGAGATCGTTTTGGCGATTCGTTCGGGAGGTCTTCAGTCGATTCTCCAACCGCCTGAATCCCTGTTCCCCGATGTTCCTACCGTCAGAATCCTTGACCAATATTTGTCCGGGGTCCAAAAAGGTGGAAACATTCTTGCGTTTCAGGTCTATATGATCGAAGGATTGTTTAATTTTTCTGAAACTATTAGAATAAGCGACCGACGTGGAAAATGCCTGGCGTTGGGCCAGAGCTTGGTGTCAAGTGAATCTTTTTCCAATATGCCAAAAGGACTTCCAGTGGCCAAGGTGGTCAAGAGGGTAGGTGTCTGAGGTTTTGGAGAATATCAGAAAGGTTTTTCGATGGGCTTAACAAAAGAGCAAAAGACAGAAGTTATTTCAAAATTCCAGATTAACCCGGTTGATACTGGCTCGGCTGAAGTGCAGGTTGCCATCCTGACCGCAAGGATCAATCAACTCGGAGAACATTTCAAAAAGTTTCCGAAAGATACCCATTCTCGTCGTGGTCTTCTTCTTATGGTCAGCAAAAGACGCCGTCACTTGAAGTATTTGCAGACGGTGAATGTTGCGAAGTATCAGGAAGTAATCCAGAAGTTGGGTTTGCGCCGCTAATTCTGAGAGGTGGGCGGATTCAGAGGGGCATGGAGTGCTTGTTTCGAGCATTGCATGACCATCTGAATACCGCCTTTCGTCTAAGTCGTCTCTTTGATGCTCCTGTGCTAAGCAGGTAAAAGGATCTTTTTATATGAACCCAATAATTGTTAACGTTTCGGTAGGTGGCAAGAACGTTCGCTTGGAAACAGGGCGCATGGCCAAGCTTGCAGGTGGCTCAGCGACTGTTTGGGCCGATGGAACTGTTGTTCTGGCAACAGCGGTCTCGGCAAAGAGCATGAAGCCTGGTATCGATTTTATTCCCCTGACGGTCGACTATCAGGAGCGTGCTTATGCTGCTGGCAAGATTCCCGGTGGTTTTTTCAAGCGCGAAGGGAAGCCGTCTGAGCGGGAAGTCCTCAATAGCCGCCTGATTGATCGTCCGATCCGCCCCCTCCTTCCGGATGGGTACTTCTATGAGACACAGTTGGTTGCTTCGGTTATTTCGATCGATAAGGGCGGAGTCGCTGATGTCATGGCTGTTATCGCGGCATCTACAGCTCTTTATCTTTCTGATGTTCCCTTCCACTCGCCAATCGGAGCCGTTCGTCTGGGATTGGTGGATGGTAGCTATATCGTTAATCCAACACTCGAAGAACAGGCAAAATCTCAGATCGATCTTGTGGTAGCAGGAACTCGTGATGCCATTATGATGGTCGAGGGACAGGCGTCCGAGGTGTCCGAAGATGTTTTCCTGAAAGGGATTGCCCTTGCACATGAGGCCATTCTCCCCATTATTGAAGCCCAGGAAAAACTGAGATCAATGGCTGGGCGAGAGAAGAGACCTGTTCCGGCAAACCCGATTCCCATGGAGACTGTTACTGCGATCCGTGAGAGATTTGGGGCAGAACTTGATCAGGCGATGGTTCTCCCGGGAAAGCAGGAGAGACAGGACGCTGTTGACCAGATTTTTGAAAAGGTCCGCGAGACCTTTTTGCCGGCAGATCCTGCTCCGACCCCTGCCCAGGAGAAGGATCTCTCCAATGCGATCCACGAAGTAGAGCGATTGACCTTGCGTGAAATTGTTCTGACAAAGAAAATCCGTGCCGATGGACGTGGTTTGACAGATATTCGTCCGATTACAATTGAGGTAGGCCTCCTTCCGAGGACACATGGTTCTGCTCTTTTCACCCGTGGCGAAACTCAGAGCCTGTCCGTTGCAACGCTTGGAACTTCTGACGATGAGCAAAGGATTGATGCTCTTGAGGGAGAGTATACCAAGCGATTTATGCTCCATTATAACTTTCCTCCCTTTTCAGTCGGTGAAGCAAAACCGATGAGGGGGCCGGGGCGTCGTGAAATCGGTCATGGTAATTTGGCAGAGAGAGCTCTTCGTCCTGTCATCCCTGCAAAAGAGGCTTTCCCTTATTCTATTCGGCTGGTTTCAGACATTCTCGAGTCAAATGGGTCATCGTCAATGGCCACCGTATGTGGTGGAACTCTTGCGATGATGGATGCAGGTGTTCCCATCAAGGCACCGGTTGCCGGCGTTGCCATGGGTTTGATCAAGGAAGGTGATCGGGTTGCAATCCTTTCCGATATCCTTGGAGTTGAAGACCACTTGGGTGATATGGATTTCAAGGTGACCGGAACTCTTCATGGGATTACTGCTGTCCAGATGGACATCAAAATATCCGGAATCACTCTCTCCTTGATGAAGGATGCTCTCGAGCAGGCCCGTCAGGGTCGCCTTCATATTCTTGGAAAGATGAATGAGACTTTGTCGGCTACTCGCGGCGTGATGTCTCCTTTTGCCCCGAGGATCTTGACCTTAAAGATAAAACAGGACAAGATAAGAGAGGTTATCGGTCCAGGCGGAAAGGTGATTCGTGGAATCACCGAAAAGACTGGTGCCAAAATTGAGATTGATGACTCCGGTCTTATCCAGATTGCCTCGGTAGATGAGTCTGCCGCACAGAGGGCCGTTGAGATGATCAATCAGATCGTTGAAGAAGTTGAGGTTGGTCGTATTTACCTCGGTAAGGTCAAGACGATTGCCGATTATGGGGCATTTGTAGAGCTTTTCCCTGGTACAACGGGCCTTTGCCATATTTCTCAGTTGGCAGACCACAGGGTGGAAAAGGTTCTCGATATTGTCTCTGAAGGCGACATGATTCTGGTAAAAGCCTTGGAGGTTGATCGCCAAGGAAAAATCCGGCTCTCCCGAAAAGAGGCTGTCTCCGAGGTCGGGGACGGGAGGGAAGTTCGGAACGGGGGCGGGCAGTAACTGTTCGCTTAAACCAAAATGGAAGGGGGTAATCGCATGGACGTCAATAAAGGTGCGAACGGGCTTATCGTCGTAGCGCTCATGTTGGGGATCTTTTGGGCATGGATGTTGAGCTACGTAGGGACTGATCCCTTTTATCTCCCACTCGGTGGTTAAAGGGGTTCCTTCCTAACCACTGTTTTGGGCAATGCCATTATAATGTCCGGTTTTATTAAAGCCCAGGGGTTTCCTCTGGGCTTTTTTTCATTGCAATTCTTAAAGACCGGCTCCTCAACGATGATTGATTGCTATGATTTTCAAAAAAGCTTTCCCTTCACGCAACAGCTAATATGTTCATGATGTTCTTCTGGGGCTATGATTGGCGTTCCGGTTGATATCTCCTGGATAATTGCAATAGGTCTAATCCAAGATGAACACTACCTTTTTGAAAGGAATTCCTTGTGGGATATGTAACAGCTGTCTTGAAAAATGGTTTGCCCGTTTACTGGGATCCAATGCCTCAGAGCCGTGCGGCATCTATTGGTGTATGGGTAAGAGCAGGAAGCCGCTTTGAAGATTTGTCCCAGGGGGGCGTCACCCACTTTCTGGAGCATATGTGCTTTAAAGGGACAAAAACCAGGAATGCACAGGAGATTGCCAACGAAATGGACTTTCTTGGTGGAGAGATGAATGCTTTCACCAGCCAGGAAATCACTTCCTTCTACGCAATGGTTCTTTCCGAGAATGCCCCCAGGGCTGTAGCCTTGCTCGGCGACATTCTCTGTGAGTCGATCTTCGATGAGGTGGAACTTGAAAGGGAGAAAGGTGTCGTTCTTGAAGAGTTGATGGAGGCCAAGGACGATCCTGAAGATCTGGTCTCAGAACAGCTTTTTTCATCCTACTTTGCAGACCATGCATTCGGTCGGCCCATATTAGGTACTGAAGAGTCAATTCAGCAATTTTCGCGAACGTCTGTCATGGAATACTTTCAGGAGAATTATCATTCCGGGTCCATGTTCATTACCATTGCAGGAAATGTTGACTGGAAGATGATTCTAAAAGCACTTGAAAAATCTTTTGGAAAAACGCCAAAGAAAAAGCTGGACCGAATTTCGCAGGATGCTCCCGTTGAGACCTTTGGCCTATGGGAATCCAATGAAGATTTCGAACAGGTTCACATGAGTATAGGTGTCAGGGGCATTCCCCAGAGGGACCATCGCCAGTCGGCACTGAGGCTTTTAACCACCCATCTTGGCGGCGGTATGAGTTCCCGTCTTTTTCAGGAGGTTCGGGAGAAGAGAGGGCTTGCCTATTCTGTTTATGCATCGCCAATGTCTTTCTCTGATGGCGGGATCGTAAGAATCGTCGCTTCAACCCGTCCATCCAAAAGAAAAGAGCTTCAGGATGTTCTTCTCTCGGAGATTGCGAGAGTCGAGGAGATCCCCTTGACGGAAGAAGAGCTGGCAAGATCCAAAAATCAGTTAAAGTCCTCTCTCCTTTTTGGTCTTGAAAGCGTTTCCGGGCGTATGAGCAAGATGGGGCGCAATCTTTTGACCTGGGGAGAAGAGATCCCTGTTTCAAAAATCGAAGAATGGATTGATGCGGTAACGCCGGAGGATATCCAGATATTGGCCAGGGATCTCGAGTGGAGCAAAAGTCAGGGAGTTTCGGTTATGGGGCCTATCTCGAAAAACAAGAAGGGCCATTGATGTGATTGTTCTGGGGGTCAATATAGATCATGTTGCGACATTAAGAAATGCACGTGGTGGAAGGAATCCTGATCCACTCTTGGCCGCAGATATTGTTTTCACCTCCGGGGCCGGACAGATTGTGTGTCACTTGAGAGAGGATAGGAGGCATATTCTCGATCAGGATTTGCGGAATCTTTTGTCCTGGGGAAAATTGCCCGTCAATCTGGAAATGGCGTTGACGCCTGAGATGCAGGATATAGCCCTCACTAATCGGCCCCAACTGATAACGCTTGTTCCGGAAAGAAGACTTGAGCGGACAACGGAGGGAGGACTGTCTCTGGATCATGATTGGGCGGGTAAAATCCGTGACTTCCACCAGTTGACCTCTGAGAAAAAAATTCCCTTGTCTCTTTTTCTTGATCCTGATATTGAAATGGTCAAAAAAGGATGCGACCTTGGTGTTGAGCAAATCGAACTCCATACAGGTCCCTATGCCAATGCATTCTTGAAAAAACCGGATGCTCTTGAGCTAGAACGTCTTCTCGAATGTTCCCTCTATATTGCTTCAAGGGGGATAAGGCTTGCGATGGGGCATGGTCTGGATACGGAAAATCTGTTGCCGCTCCTTTCGATCCCTAACCTTGCAGAAGTCAATATTGGTCACAGTATTATTGCCCGTTCAGTTTTTATCGGGCTTTCATCTGCTATTTCAGAGATACAGGAAAAGCTCTCGAGATAGTTTGTTCGAGCAGAGTATCGGTTTTGACCAAGTCCGTAGAGCAAGCCCCTTGATTCATTCATTGCGAATGCGGGAGGGCCGCTCAAGCGGAAGTTGTCTGGTGCGTATCTGGCCCGGTATGTCCGGGAGAGTCGATGTTGACCAAATTGGGGGAGCTTCGTCTGGTGCGCTGAAGAATGGCTCTTTGGGAGGCGGTCGAAAGAGTCAGATAAACAGCAAGTGGCAAGCTCCCTTCTGCTCCCTTCGGCTTCTGCCGGAGCCGTTCCTTCCGGAAGTCCGGTTGTGGAGATGGGATGTTGTCGCCGAAAGGCGAGTGTCCGGAAGATCTTCTTTAAGGACAGAACCCCATGAATGTATTCATGGGGGGACTCAGAGGATGAGACTATTGGAAAACATTGTTTCCATCGGAACGGATCTCGTTTCCGTTGACAGGATCAGGGGTGTTATAGCAAAACATGGTTCCCGATTTCTGGAGAGAGTTTACACTAAAAGGGAGGTGGCTGAGTCTTCTCTGTCCCCGATTTATTTTTCTGGACGTTTTGCTGTCAAGGAGGCCGTGCTCAAGGCGATGGGAACAGGGCTGTCTGCCGGGTTGAGTTGGCGGGAGATCGAAACAACCCGGGAGCCATCAGGTGCACCAATGGTTTCCCTTTATGGTGAAGCTGCCAGAAGGTTGTTTGAAATGGGGGGAGGGAGGGTCATGGTCTCCATATCGCATGAACGGTCTTTTGCATTGGCTTTTGTCCTGTTTTTGGGAGAGTCCCGATGAAGGTTGTTATTCCTTCAGAAATGTCAGGAATTGAAAAGAGAACAATTCAGGAAGGTTTTTTAACGGAAGACCTTCTGATGGAAAAGGCCGGGCTCTCTGTTGCAAGGGGGGTTTTGGCTCTTTGTCGATTCCCCGGGAGCGTTGTTGCAATGGTGGGAAAAGGAAACAACGGTGCCGATGCGGTCGTGGCCTTGAGGCATCTGGAGCTCAAGGGCATCAAAACGACGGCGCTTCTTTTATATCCCGATGAAGATCATTCAAGTGCCCTGCGTTTGTCGATCAAAAGGCTCGGTGTTGCCCAGGGAGGAAGGTCGGATGGAATCCTCCGGTTTTCACCTCAGGGATCCATCCATAAGCTTCGCCATGCAAGTGTGGTCGTTGACGGGATTCTTGGGACTGGCTTCAGGGGCGAGCTTGCCCGGGAGCTTCAGGAAGCCATCAATCTTATGAACTCACTTGGTGCGATGGTATTGTCTGTCGATATCCCCAGCGGTCTTGACGGAGAAACGGGGAGGGCCCGGACAGCTGTTCATGCATCCAGAACCGTAACCTTTGCTTTTCCCAAATGGGGACTTTTGGTCGATCCCGGATGCCGATATACGGGGGATGTCGTGGTTTCGGATATCGGTCTGTTTCCATCCCTTCTCTCTCCCCTCCCATTGCGGCAGGTGCTTCTTCCGGGAGATGTCTTGCATCATCTCCCGGAAAGACCCTCATCCCTTCATAAGGGGCAGGCTGGCCATGTGCTCGTCTGGGGAGGAAGTCCCGGAAAATGGGGCGCACCGATGCTTTCCGGTCTTGGTGCCCAGCGGGTTGGTGCAGGACTGCTCACGATACTCTATCCGGATTCTGCTCCTTCCGTATCATCTTTCCCGGAACAGATGATCGAGTATCTGACTTCATTTGATCCCGGAAGGATCTCGACTGTTCTCGAAAAGATTGATGTTGTTGCAATGGGGCCCGGTTTGTCTTTGGGGGATCGTGAACTTCAAGTTTCACGATATATCCTTGACCGCTTTCCCGGTCCTGTCGTGGCGGATGCCGGAATTTTTGACATGTACAGAACTTCTCCGATGAGTCTTGTCCGTCAAAATGGAGCTCCTCTCCTGTTGACCCCTCATCCGGGGGAATTTGCCCGTTATCTGAATCTTCCCGTCTCTACTGTACTTGAGCATGCCACCGAACTGTTGCTGGAATGGTCAAGGAAGTTGTCCGCGATTATTCTTCTTAAAGGGTACAGGACAATCATCGCCTCTCCCGAGGGAAGAATGTCCGTCAATCTGACGGGGAGTCCGAATATGGCGACAGCCGGTTCCGGAGATGTTCTGACTGGGGTCATTGCAGGCTTCCTGTCTCAGGGAATGTCCCCTTACGAGGCCTTGGTCTTGTCCGCATTTCTTCATGGATGGGGTGGTGAATTGCTTGGACAGTCAAGGTCCGTTGGCATATTGGCCAGGGAGCTTGCAGATTCCATCGGTCTTGTCCTTTCGGATGTGGCTTCTGCTGTGGAGCAGATCGATCGCATGGATCCGTGGGGTGATCTCCTCCTTTCGACATCGCTTTCCAGGTTGGGCTCTTCCATAACAGGAGGACTTCATGGACAACTCTGAGCAATCGGGGATGGAAGGACTTCTTGTTCATCTGGAATATCTTTCCGGGCTCTATCCAGACCTTCCTGTGGCTGCACGCCTCCCGTCTCACGCTCCACTGAAGGAAGAAGGTCTTTCTCCTGAAGATAAGACTGAAAACATGGGGCTCAAAATGCCTGGTTCAGGCGTTTCTCCTGTTGGCGATCAGGAAGGCAAGTCTGGTGCTCTTGCGGTTTTAAGCCAAAAGGTTATTGATTGCAGGGCCTGTATCCTTGGAGATTTGAGGTCGAATCCTGTTTTTGGTGAAGGGAATGCCAATACCAGACTTTTGTTTATAGGTGAGGGGCCGGGGGCAGAGGAAGACCGGACAGGAAGGCCGTTTGTTGGAAGAGCGGGAGAACTCCTGGACAAGATGATCGCTGCCATGGGTTTGTCCCGGAAGGAGGTCTTTATTGCCAATGCCGTCAAATGTCGTCCACCGGCCAACAGAACACCTGAAAAGGTTGAGAGGGATGCATGCAAGCCTTTTCTGACAGAACAAATCAGGATTATTTCTCCTGAAGTCATTGTTCTGTTGGGACAGACGGCGATTTTTCAAGTGCTTCCGAATGAATCACCCATATCGTCGGTCAGGGGGGTCGAGACCAGTATCCCTTCCTTCCCGGGGATCCGTATCATGCCGACATACCATCCTGCCTATTTGCTCAGGAACCCGCAGGCAAAAGCAATTGTCTGGAAGGACTTGCAGCAGGTCATGAAGTGGCTTTCCCTGCCACTGCCGAGCCAGAAATGAAATTCTTGAAAGGAATTTTTATTCTGCTCCTGGCACTTCTCGGGACTTTTTTTGTTCTGGAAAATGATCACGACACGGTCCTTGTCCTGATTCCGTTTTGGGGGCAATCAGATCCTGTATCGGTTGGTGCTTTGGTGGTGTCCTGTTTCTTGTCCGGCATACTGGCAACTCTTCTTTTTATCTTCTTTAGCAAAGTCGGCACCTCCCTGAAAAAAAGTTTTTCCAGACAAACATCCCAGGGGGCAGATCATCATGATGAAGGGAACCATGGACACTGATATATCACCCCCGGTGAGATGGGAATATCCGGACACTCCGTTGTTTCGGCAGTATCAGGGGTTGAGGGAAAAAGCGGGGGAGGCTCTTCTTTTTTTTCGCCTCGGAGATTTCTATGAACTCTTTGGAGACCAGGCTGTTGAGGTTTCCCGGGTTCTCGGCCTTACGCTGACATCCAGAGACAGGAATAAATCCAACCCTCTCCCCATGTGCGGAGTGCCGGCCCGTTCTCTTGAGCTTTATCTGCCCCGTCTTGTCTCTCTCGGCTATCGTATTGCGATTTCAGAGCAGACCCAGCCGGATTCAGAATCCGACGGCATGTTTTCAAGGGAAATCGTAAGAATTGTAACAAGGTCAACCCTGATCGAAGATCCGTCCCTTGAAGGCGGGCAGACCAAAAATGGTGTCTGCCTTGCTCAGGCAGACGGAGCGATCGCTATATCGAGCCTGGATCTCTCGAGTGGACATCTTGCTGTTTTTGAGCCGCAGAACAAGGGAGATATTGATGCGATCCTTGACTGGATGGCATCGAAATCCCCCGTTGAAATACTGATTGCGGATCCTGAACTGTCTTTGCTCCTGTCCGGAATAGAACATCAGCGAATCCTTCCCTCGGAAATGCCGCTGAATGGTCTTGCGGATGTTCTTCCCGATGCCTTTGTGTTTCCTCTTCTTTCTCCTGCATCTGAACGAGCTCTTGTCACATTGATCGCCTATGTCGGTTCCCTGAAGGCCGGGGTCATTCATCATCTGACCGGCGTTACGGTTGAAAAAACAGCGGGAACGCTTGTAATCGACCGGGCTTCCATCCGGCATCTTGACCTCGTTCCTGATCAGGAGGACCGCAAAAAGAATGGAAGTCTTCTGGAAGTTCTTGATCAGTCAAGATCCGCTCTTGGAAGCAGGATGCTCCGGAGATGGTTGCTTGCGCCGCTTTCGGACAGGGAGAGCATCCTCATGCGTCAGTGGATTGTCCGGCGCCTCGATGAGAATCCACGATGGGCCGACAGGGTTGGAGAGATTCTGGGGTCGACGGGAGATATTGAGCGGATCCTTGGGAGAATCGGGATGAAAGGACGATTGCCAAGAGATCTCGGCGGAATACGGGATGGAATCCAGGTCGCCATCGAGCTTGCCAGAATGCCCGAATGGACAGAGCTTTTGCATGATGAAAAGCGGGATTCTTCTCTGGAGACTCTTTCTGAAATGGTTTCGCGTCTTGCCGGAGCCTTGGTCGATGATCCACCCGTTTCCTGTGGGGAGTCTCCGGTCATACGGGATGGTTTCGACCCGGAACTCGACGGATACCGCCACTTTGAGCGGGAAGCAGACCAGGATCTGTTGAGGATTGAGGAGAGAGAACGCAAGGCAACAGGAATTGAAACGTTGAGGATCCGCTATAATCAGGTCGCAGGCTACTATATCGAGGTGACAAAGGGACAGGTCTCGAAGGTGCCGCCCCATTATTTCAGGAAACAAACCCTGACCGGGGTTGAACGCTATACCTTGCCGGAGCTGCTGGCCTTTGAGCAGAAGATGACTGAGTCCAGATTCAAGGCTCAACAGAGGGAGTTTGCCCTGCTCGATGACCTGACCTCGCTGATTTTGTCCTGTTCAGCCCAGATACAGCGAATGGCGGAATTTCTCGGAACGGTCGATGCTCTTCTGTCCTTTGCCAGGGTCGGGAGGAAAAGACAATATGTCTTGCCAACATTTTCATCGGATGGTGCGATGTCCATTACGAATGGACGCCATCCGATTGTTGAGGCCAGGCTTGCGGCGGGGGCCTTTATGCCGAATGATACCCGTCTTGAAGCCGGGACCTTTGTATTGCTGACTGGCCCCAACATGGCAGGAAAATCAACCTATATGAGGCAATTGGCACTGATTCAGATCATGGCCCAGATGGGTGCTCCCGTTCCGGCGGATAATGCGGTGTTGCCCATCGTCGACCGGATTTTGACAAGGGTTGGAGCAAATGACCATATCCTCGAGGGTGATTCGACTTTCATGGTTGAGATGAAGGAGGTTGCGAGGGTTTTGCGGGATGCGACCGCAAAAAGTCTTGTGATTCTGGATGAGGTCGGACGCGGAACGGCCACTTTTGACGGGATGGCCATTGCCTGGGCCGTATCAGAATATATCCATGACCGGGTGCGCTCTTTGACACTTTTTGCGACACATTATCACGAGCTCCATGCGCTGGCCGAGAGGGGTGAACGCTTTCTGAACCAGTCCGTTGCTGTCCGGATCGAAGGGGGGAAGATCTTTTTTCCCCACAGAATCAGCTCCGGACATTCCTCAAAGTCCTACGGTATCGATGTTGCAAAGCTGGCAGGTGTTCCCGAGATTGTGATCGACCGGGCAACAAGGATTCTTGACCACTGGAACCGACAGAAGCCATTCAAGGCAATCTCGGAGGGACTTGCCCAATTGCCGGAGAAAGATCCTCAGGCGATGCCCATTTTCGACTGGAAGTTGCGTGGGGGAAGTTCCTCGCAACCGTAATCGGGAACAGGTTTTAGTTTTGATTGTTCGAAATGCTTTTCCGTTGTTTTTCAGGGAGGAAAAACTGTCAAAACGAGAATTGCGCTGGAGGGATACCGCCGTCAAATCCCTTGTCTCGCAGTAAAGTCTTGATATCCTGTCGATGTATTTCCGTAAGGCGGCCCTTCTCTGGTAAGATAGGCATCGCTTGCTCCTTCTTGAAGGCAAAGTATTCCTCTGAAGGTTTTTTCCAAAAACGGATGAGTTGCTTTTCGTGTGAGACATGTCTGTGCACGGCATGGGAAAAGCATATAACTCCCGGCTGTATCCGGCTCATAAACAGGAGATTTTCCTGAACCAGAGGGTGGCATGACACCGCTGGCCCTGCAGCCATTTTCTGGAGCATCGGAAAAATCCCCGGGGGCTGGTAGTGTGCCAGTTTGTCTCTGTGCGACAGGATCGGAACGCTCCCGTCCATGGAGAAGATCCATTTTTCACTCGTCCATTCGAAGGAAGGGTACGATACCCAGGACTCTTCGGTCTTTCGCCAAAAATGGCGGTTGACGCTTTCCTGCGGGCATGTTCCGGAAAAGAATCTCCGGAAAGGTTATGAGCGCCTATGGGCGGATCTTCGTGGAAGATGTGACTGCCAGCGAATACTATTTTGAGACTCTCTCCGGAGTCTCGAGGATGGTTCCGGAAAGCCCTTGAGCGACCGTTTTTCAGGTGTGGTGGTGGGAGCAGTCCCCCTTTGTTCAGTGGGATTGTTTTTTTTAATCTTTTTGATGGAAATATGGAGAAAACAGAACGATGTCTGATTTTCATGACCATTCACATGATAGTGAGGGTGGTGATTCAAGCGAGCTTATCAACAGCCTCTCCCAGATCATTGACAAGGGGCCGCCTGAGGTTGTTCTCGAAAATGTCGAGGACGATGATGTCGTTTCCGAAGCTCTTGCAACTCTGTATGAGATGGATTCTCTCGGAGCCGTCGCCACATTGCCTTCGATGACTCCTGACTGGTCTTTGGCGATCAGGAGGTTTTTGGAGACCTACTCGGAAGGGGTTGAGATCGAGGATAATCTGGTTCAGATCGGGTCTGCCTCTGAAAACAGCCGATTCATGTATGGTTTTGGAATCATGGTCGATGGTCTTGAAAGGGCTGGCACTTCTTTGCCGGCGGATCTCCTCGAAGGGATTCGGGAAAAGCTTTCAGCAGTTTTTAAGCTTCAATCGAAGTCGATGCTCTATCTTCATCCGACACTGGCCCTTTTGCCGGAGCTGTATCTTTTCTCTTTCGAGGAGCGGCGGGAGTTTTTTCTCGAAGTTCCTGAATCGGAATCGGGGACTCCGGACATCTTGTCTCCGGAAGATGAGTCCTTTTTATCGGCTCCGGTTGAGACTCTTCTTGGTGATGAACACCCGGTGGTCCGCTATCTTGGGGGAATGGATGAGTTGAATGAAGGCGAGCCGGGGAACCCTGTCTTCATCATGGGATCGGTCATCTCCCGGAACTCTCCGATGGAGGGGGGCATTCAGGAGTTTCTCGAAGGAGACGAAACAGGGGAGTTTGACGCGCTTCTTTCCGAAATAGGCGAAATGCTTGACCCTGAAAATGAAAATGCGGATGAGTTGCCATCTGTCTCCATTTTGCCATGGTCACTTCTCTTTCCCATGGGGGTATCGCTTCATTTTCAGCAGAAGGTCATGGAGTTTGTCTACCGCCTGAACCTTTCAGGAAAGGAAACGCTCGAAATGGTTCCTTTCTGGGAAAATGGGTATCTGTGGATTCATGCTACCCTGAAAGGAAAGAATGAAGGCCATGATTTTCTGGTCGTGGACGAGTATGTTCTTGAGTTCTTGGAGGAGCTGATCGAACCTGTTCTGACCGAAAGCCTGCCTGTCCGTCTGAAGTGGCATCCGTTGCCCAAGGATGGCAGGGGACTTTCACTGGGTCTTGTCTAGTCCCTGGATGATACCCTCCTCAACGGAGGGGCTTCACGATCTGGAGCCCCATCCGGGATAGACCGTTTCCCAGCTGATTTTGTTTTATGATTGATTATCCTGATGGCCGAAGGATTACATGAAGTTCAAGCTCAATGTCTTTGTTTTGGTTCTGTCCTTTGCCTTAAGGGTCCTTTTTCCCGGAGCTTCATTTGGTGGTGAGATACATCTGGCAAAGCCCGCTGCCAGGCCCATTTCTTCGGTCAGGATTGATTCCCATCCAATCTATCGCCTCTCTTATCCGATCCAGACGATGAGAATGGGATATAGCAAAGAAGCCCATCTCATTTTTCTGACGTTGATGAAAAGTGGCCAGATTCTTGTTCTTGATAGCCGCACAGGAGCGGTCATCAAGACGATATCCAATGTTCTGAAGCCACTGGATGCGACTTTTGACTGGAAAAAAAGAAATATTCTTGTAACAGAGGGCGACTCCAGGGTGTTTCACGTCATTCCCCTTGATGATCCCTCAAAAATGAAAGATCTGCCTACGGGATTAAATCCGACGGTGGTCGAATATCGCGGGGATTTCGGTACCTTTCTGCTGGCAGGTGCGGTGCATATCCTCTACCGGCTGAATTCGGATTCTTATCAGGTTGAGCGCTGGACCGCTTTTGGCGACAGGATTCACGAAATCACTTTTTTGGGAAAAGACCTGTATATACCGCTATTGCGCCATTCCCGCATATTGATCCTTGACGGAAAAACCCTTCAGGTCACCCGTGATGAGACGCTGGATCTTTGTGAACGACTTACAACTGTTCTGCCCTTGTCTGAAGGAGGTCTTGCTGCTCTTTGCGAAAATGAGCTTCTGGTCCGAAGAAAGTCGGGTGACCCCTTTCACCACCGGTATAGTGATGATTCTCCGAGAACAATGGTCGGACCGGTTTTGTCGAATTTTCTCCTGATCTTTTACCCGGATGCACAGGAGATGATTGTGAAGGATATCCGGACACTCAAGTCTGTTCAGAAGGTCTCGATGCATGGCCGTCCGATGTGGTCCCGGCTCAACCACGATGGTACCGGGGTTTTTGTGATCTCTTCGAATCCGTCGTCCGGAGTCGTCAGTTTCGAGCGCTTCGCACTTTCTCCGGTGTATGCGCCGTTTGCTCCTGACGCGAAAAAAACGCTTTCCTCTCCACCCAAGTCTTTCGCTCCGGCAAAAGGGCCAGGTCTTGTTCCGGGAAGAAAAGCTCCTCTTCTTCCTTCCATCAAGACGGCTCCTCTTTCGGCGAGCCCGAAAAAGGGGGATCCCGGTGCCGTCTCACACCAATAGTTCTGGAGGTCAAACGATGAATGATAGCTTGTCTGGAAATCAGATGCTGAAAGGGCGCCATATTCTGGTAACAGGAATTGCAAATCGATGGTCCATTGCCTGGGCTGTTGCTGAGGCCATTCTTCGTGAGGGGGGGCAAATAACCCTGACCTACCAGGGAGAGACTCAACTCGGAAATATCCGCAAGATCCTCTCGGATATCCCCGATGGCGACAAAGTTCTGGTTGAACCCCTTGATGTCTGTGATGAGGGACAATTGAGCTCTCTTTGCTCGACACTTGAAAAGTCAGGCATTTTTCTTGATGGGGTGGTCCATAGCATTGCGTTTGCCTTAAGGGAAGAGCTCGATGGCCACTTTGTCGATACCAGTCGCAAGGGGTACCTTCTTGCCCAGGAAATCAGCGCGTTTTCTCTTGTGGCTCTCTCGAAAGCACTTCTTCCCAGGATGAATGATGGCGGATCCATCATTGCAATGACCTATCTTGGGTCGGAGCGTGTTGTTCCTCACTACAATGTCATGGGGGTCGCGAAGGCAGCCCTGGAATCTGCAGTCCGCTATCTGGCGTATGATCTTGGGGGTCGAAAAATCCGGGTCAATTCGTTGTCGGCTGGTCCGGTCAAGACGGCTTCAGGTCGTGCAATCAAGGGGTTTGGTGATATGGTGAAGACGGTTTCCGAGCAATCGGCGATAAAAGATCAATTGACCGTCTCCGAAGTTGCGGATGTTGCTGTTTCTCTCTTGTCTCCCTACTTCAGGGGAGTGACAGGGGAGCTTGTTCATGTCGACATGGGCTACCACGCTCTGGGGATGGTTTTGCCCGGATCGGGTGCGGTTTAACGAGAGTCTTTTCGCGCAAACTTCTTCCACTTTTTCGAACCCTTCATTTCAAGAAATAATGGGGGGTTCGCTCTTTTCTTCGTTCAGAGCTTGTTCTGCTCAAATGTTTAATCTTTAACATTTTGCATGTTTTTAATGATTTATGCTGTTTGATTATGCAATTTGAGGGGAGTACCCTGACCCCTGGACGTGAATTGCATCAAAAAAAGAACCTTTCTGCAGGAGGGAATCATGTCGGAGCCAGTTGTTTTTCGAATGGGGATCCCGGTTGTGGATCATTCGGGAAAACAGGTCGGAACATTGGAGCAGCTTGTTTTTCACGAAACCCAAAAAAAAATTGATGAGCTTGTTGTCCGCGAGCTTTCCGGCCTGCGCCGCCTGCCAATGGACCTTGTTTCGCAGGTTTCCCCCTCATCGATTCATCTCAAGAAAAAAATGGATTCGGGTGGACTTTCCCAATGGCCCATATTTCACCCTGAAGATTATGAAGAGGTTCCTTCCTGGTTTTTTCCGCCCGGCGCGCATATTGAAGTTGGCGCCCTTGTTACACTGAAGCCATGCGATGTTCGGGAAATGGGTGAAGAGCATGCCATGAGCCGAAGGGACTTTATGGCGAGGTCGACGCTTGTGGTCGCATCAATGATCGGTGTCAGCCTTGTTGTTCCCATCGGAGGCTATATCCTGACCGCAACCCAGACGAAAGTGTCCGATCACTGGGTTGATCTTGGGATCATGCTGGACAGTCTCCCTCTTGATACTCCGGTTGCGCATAATTTCTTTGGAATGTCGGTGAGCGGATGGATGAAGGTTCCGGTCTCAAGAACCGTATGGCTGATCCATCATTCAAATCCGGACGCTCCGGATTCAAAACCGGAAGACCAGATCAAGGGGCTGGACTCTCCGCTTGAGGCCAAAAATTCGGACCCGAGGCTCACAGTCCTTTCTCCCGTCTGTCCCCATCTTGGCTGTGCTCCTCAATGGACGCCCGAACGAAAAGAGTTCATATGCCCATGTCATCATTCCATCTATCAAATCAATGGAAACCGTGTCTCCGGTCCCGCGCCAAGGCCGATGGACTCCCTGCCAGTCAGGGTTTCCAAGGATGGGGCGATATCGATTGTCTATGAGCAGTTTGTTGTCGGGATCCCTCAAAAGGTCAGGCTGTCCTGAGGTCGATTCCCTGACTGGTTGGCTGGAAATTCTTTAAACATTTGGAGGGCTCTCTCATGCATTCTTCACGCCCGAATCGTCTGGTGGAATATCTTGATGAACGGATCAGAGTAAGGTCCCTGATGCAGTTTCTCCTTGCAGAGCCAATGCCGGGCGGTGCAAGGTGGGCTTATATTTTTGGGAGCATGGTCCTTTTTTCGCTGATTATCCAGTTCGTGACAGGTGTCATGCTGGCTTTTGACTACGGCGGGACACCCGACCATGCATGGGACAGTGTCAATTACATCGATCACCTCAAATATGGGGAGCTTCCTGTCGGGCGCTTGATCCGGGGCTTCCATTACTGGGGTGCTTCGGTTATGGTTATTCTGGTGGGACTCCATCTTCTTCAGGTTTTCATATGGGGGGCCTACAAGCGGCCGCGGGAGGTCATGTGGCTGGTTGGTGTCGTATTGCTGGCATTGACGATGGTCGCTGCCTTTACCGGCTATCTTCTCCCGTGGGATGAAAGAGCCTATTGGGGAACGATCGTGGGAACAAACATGATGGGGATCATCCCGGTTGTTGGTCCTGTGATCAAAAGTGCAATCAGGGGAGGCACAGGGTTGGGGGCTTTGACCCTTTCCCACTTCTTTGCCATTCACACCATGGTTCTTCCGTCCTTGTTTATCGGATTCTTTACCTTGCACATGGTTATTTTTCGCCGGGTCGGACCTGCGGGACCCTTTAGGGGGACTCCGTCCGAGCTTGAAAACAAGAAAGAGTTTTTTTATCCGAGACAGGTTTTGATGGACTCTCTCGGGATGCTGTTTATCTTTATCCTGGTGGCAACGCTTGCCATCCTTTTTCCACCAGGTCTTGAGGCGATGGCGAATCCGGCAAACTCAACCTACTCTCCAACCCCCGCCTGGTACTTTGACTGGGTTTTCCAGCTGTTGAAGATGATCCGCCCGGAGATTGCCGGGGTTCTCGGGATACCTCTTATCGTCGGTATCCTGCTTGTGCTCTGGCCGTTTTTTGATAAAAGTCCTGAACGCTCTCCCTACAAGCGTCCCGTGGTTGTTTCGACGATTCTTTTGAGTCTTGCCCTGATCATTGTCCTTTCCCTGGAGGCTGAAGCCGGGTACAAGCCAATGGTATCCCTTGACAGAAGCGCCATGGCCCGTGGAAAAATTGTCTTTGATCACAGTGGATGCATGGGGTGCCATATGCTTAACGGAAAGGGTGGCAAGATAGGTCCTGACCTCTCCGAAGAGGGACTCGCTGGTCACTCGGAGCATTGGCTTCAGGTACAGTTTCTGAACTCGGGGGCCCACTTCCCGAATTCCCCGATGCCGAAGTTTACATTTTTGAAGCCGGATCAGCTTCACGATCTCGCCCAGTATGTCTCGTCTCTTGGAAGGGCAGGGTGGCCTGACCCTACTGCGCCGAGCCGTTGAGTGTCCGAATAATGTCGCTTGCCCTCTGTCTTTCAGGCATGCCTGAAAAATAAAGCCTGTTATTGATAAGGGTGGATGGAACCGTCTGGATCTGGTGCTCTTCCCGAAGAAGGGCACCTTCTGGTGATTCAATATCAACTTCTGTATATTCGATATCCTGTTCGTCTGCCAGTTTTTCCCAGAAACGTTTGACGGGGGGGCAGGTGGGGCACCATGTGGCGGTAAGAAGCGTTACTTTAACCATCGTTCCTCCAGATTCAGTATTGTGTTGTTGTGTCTGTCCGGATAGTGTAGTGGAAGCTTCTGTCTCTATTCCACCAGGGGAGGTTTTTATGATTGTGCGTTTGCTTCTGGGCGCGCTCGGAGGGGCTTTGTTTGGCCTGTTGATCTCAAGGGTCAATCGAAAGGGGTTTTGCTCCGGTACTGTCTGCCGGATGAATGGAGACCCCAAGGTTTCTATCCCATGGTATGCGCTGATCGGAGCCTTCCTGGGAGCAACATTCAGAGGAGTGTAAATGAGCGTAAATGCTTTTCCCGTCCCTGTTGGTCCATATCAGATTGCAAGACGCCATGGAAATCTTCTTTTTTTGTCGGGACAGATTCCTCTTGACCCGGATTCGGGAAATCTCGTTGAGGGTGGGATCTCGATCCAGACAGAGCGGGTGATTCTCAATATCGCGGGAGTTCTGAAGTCTTATGGTCTTGACTGGAAATCGGTTTTGAAAGTTACCGTTTTTCTGACGGATCTCAACGATTTCCCTGAAATGAATGCCGTTTACTCGCGATTGATCGGGGAACCTTATCCAGCTCGTTCGACAATTGGTGTTGCTGGCTTGCCAAAATCGTCAAGGATCGAGATTGAGGCGATTGCTGCGGTATAGGTGGAGTTTTCCTGAAGCGTCCCTGACAGGACGGGCATACAGTGTTCGATAATAGCGGGATTGGATGAAGGAGGAGCGGAAAGAGTGCTCCTCCAATATCTTTACTGACAGAAACGGAAGGGCTAAAGGGCTTTTTGGACTTTTCCGCTTCTAATGCAACGGGTGCAGACCTGCAAGCGTTTTGCCGCTCCGTTGATCATCGCCCTGACAGGCTGTAAGTTGGGGCGAAATGCCCTTTTGCTGACCCTGTGGGAGTGGCTGATCTGGTTGCCCATTACCTTTGTCTTGCCACATACTGCACATTCTTTGGCCACGGTTCTTACCTTTCTTTAAACAGGATCCATCCACAAAACCTCTTCATTCTAGAGAGAAAAAGAACCAAAATCAAGTCACTCTCCCTGTTCTTTTTCTCTTCTGCCTTCGGATTGTTGTCTTCGCACTGCCCTCTTTTCAGAAGGTCATCCTGTTGATGAGCGCGATCCGTTTTCATTGGTATTCTTGATATTTTCCATCGGTGTATTAGAATAGCTGGTAATTTTTCCGGGTTTTGGAAAATATCAACGTTTTTTTGTCTTTTCTTCTATCGGACAGTATCGTGTGGTGGCTGTTGCTGTCTGTCCGGCTTTTCCTTCAACCTAAGGAGTATTCCTGACGTGGGAGATCCAACGCATAAAAAACCTTCTGAACTGGCCGCAGAGACTCTTCGTCATCTCAGCCGGGAAGGATTGCCACCCACCCCATGGAACTATGCTGAAGCCTATTTTCGGATGGAGGTTCCTCCCGGAAAAGAGACTTTGTGCGACCTTCTTGAAGTTTCTTCCATTTTTGCCCAGATGGAAGAGGACTCCTGGACTCTGCGGCAGCTTGAAGCCCTTGGCAGGCTTCTGCCCCAATTTCATCTTTTGTCCGAAAGGGAGACGGGGAGGGAGGTTCATTTTATCCTGAAAGACATCCTGACCCGGAACCGGAACTTTCTGAAAGAAGTTCTTGAAGACAAAAAGCAGTTTCAGAGAACGGTTCTCTTTTTAAATCAGATGATCTCCCAAGTTTCGGGAACACTGGAAAAAGCGTCTTTCAAACTTGAACGAAACGTTGAAATCCTCAATCAGTCAAAGTCGCTTGAAGAGGCAAAGACAGTGTTTCAGAAAATCACTGAGGAGTCCCGGGATCTTCTTTCCACAATCAAAAAAATGGGCAACGACATCCTGACGGCAAACAAGCAGTTGATGGCCTCCTCGATTGAAGCCAATCTCGATCCCCTCACAGGAATCCTGAATCGGCGCGGGCTTCAGCGAAAGCAGGGAAGCTTTGTCGGAAAAAGGATTGTTTTTATGGTATTCGACGCAGATCACTTCAAGGCGCTCAACGATCAGCATGGTCATGCGGCCGGCGATCTTTTTCTCAGACAGCTGGTGCTTTTTGTTGCAAGACAGCTCGAAGAGATGATTTTTTCTTTTTGCCGCTGGGGCGGGGATGAGTTTCTTGTGGTTTTTGAAGGGGAGGCATTGGAAACGATCGTTGAGAAGGCTGAAAGAATTCAGAAGGAGTTGCCAACTGGAGTCGATTCGCCCAGAATTTTTCTTCCAGGGAGTCAAAAGAATCATGTAACCCTCAGTATCGGTCTTTCTGGTGGAGACTATGGCGCACTTTCCGATTTCGAGCGGTTTTTTTCGTTGGCGGACAAGGCTCTGTATCAGGCAAAGCAGGATGGCCGAAATCTTGTTCGAGCGATCCATCTTGATGATCATCCCGGACAGTAAAGAACGGAGCGATGACCGGATGTTCTTGAGTCGATACTTTTTTTCTCCTCTTTCCTGTGCTCCGGATCCATCGGTCGGGGATTACTGGTGTTGACCCCTGCAACCCCCGTTTCATCCCTTCCTGATGTGGGCCCCCGGCGTGGAGAAAGACTTTCAAAGCTTGGTATACGGACGGTTCTGGACCTTCTCTATACCCTTCCGTTTCGCTACGAAGACCGAAGAGGTGTTCCTTCGGTTTCAAACCTGAAAGAGGGAGAGTCCCAGGGATTCCTGGCAACGGTGAGCTCCATCAGAAAAAAGGAGATACGGAAGCTCAAGGTGCCCATCATTGAGGCAGTCCTTTCGGATGGGTCCGGTTCAGTCAAGGCGGTCTGGTTTGGACAGGAGTACATTCTTAAAGCTCTATCCGAAGGATCTCACGCTTTCTTTTTTGGTCGAATCGAATATTCGGAGTTTGACCGGGCGATTGTTGTCAAAAGTCCTGTTTTTGAAAAGGTTGATCCAGGGAAAAAAGGTCGAAAAAGTTTTCATGTCAACAGGATCGTGCCCGTTTATCGGGAGTCCTTGGGTTTGACCTCCTCTTTCTTTCGGAAACTCCTTGGGGAAACACTTCTCTCGTTGTGGGGAAGTGACTTTGACCCTTTGCCGGAAAGCATTCGGCAAAAGTATGGATTTAATTCCTGGATCAAAATGATTGTAGGCCTTCATTTTCCGGGAGAGATTCCTGCTGGTGGTTCGGTCGAGTCCTTTCTCGAGCCCTCTTACCTGCCAAGAAAACGTCTCATCTATGAAGAATTTTTTTTACTGGAATTTTTGATGTTTCAGAAGAGAGCCGATATTCAAACGCAGGGCAGATCCGGTCGGTACCAGATCTCTCCGGAAGATTTCTCTGTTTTTTCCTCCCTCTTGCCTTTTGAATTGACCAATGCCCAGAAACGGGTCATGGCAGAAGTTACGTGTGACCTCGAGAAAGATTATCCGATGAATCGTCTTCTTCTGGGTGACGTTGGTTCCGGAAAGACGGCTATTGCAGCCTGGGCTCTCTACCTGGCGGTCAAGTCAGGTTTTCAGTGTGCATTGATGGCCCCGACCGAAATTCTGGCAAAGCAACATGAAAAGACATTGACCCGATTTTTTTCCCCCATGGGTTTGACTCCCGCTCTTTTAACCAATAGTGTCAAGGGGAGTGATCGCAAAAGAATCGTTTCATGTGTCCATTCCGGGGAAATCTCCATGATCATCGGGACTCAGGCACTGATACAGGATAGCCTCAACTTCTCTTGTCTCGGTCTGGTGGTCATTGATGAGCAACATCGTTTTGGTGTGGATCAAAGGCGGACTTTAGCCGGGAAAGGAGCACAGCCGGATACCCTTTTGATGACGGCAACACCGATTCCCCGATCTCTTGCCCTGTCTTATTACGGTGATATGGACCTCTCGGTTCTCGACGAAAAGCCACCGGGAAGACTTGCTGTCAAGACGTCGATCGCCTCTCCGACCATCGACTTCTGGGACGGAACCGTCCGTCCCTTTCTTGAGAGGAGAGAGCAGGTGTTTGTTGTGTGTCCCCTGATCGAGGAATCCGAGGCGATCGATGCAAAGGATGCAACCACACGCTGGGAATTTCTGTCGTCCCACTTTTCCTCTGTCGAGGTGGCTCTCCTCACGGGGCGGACCCCTGCCGAGCGCCGAGAGGAAATCATGGCCCGCTTTCGCTCGGGAGATATCCTCATGCTGGTTTCCACAACGGTTATCGAGGTGGGTGTCGATATTCCGAATGCTGCGGTGATGGTTGTTGAAAGTCCGGAGCGTTTTGGTCTTGCACAGTTGCACCAGCTTCGGGGGAGGGTTGGCCGTGGGGCGGTGCCCGGCTTCTTTTATCTTTTGCCTGGAGAGTCTGCCAGTGAGGAGGCCATTGCCAGACTTCGGATTCTTGAAGAATCGGACGATGGTTTTTTTGTGGCAGAAGAGGATCTTCGATCGAGAGGCCCGGGAGAATTCCTGGGCACTCGCCAGTCCGGAGCACCGGCTTTTATCTGTGCAGATCTTCTGAGAGATTTTGATGTGCTGAAATCCGTTCGTCTTGATGTCAATGAATTTTTTTCAGCGAGTGAGCGTCAGGCAATGGATCATCAGCGGTGGGTTTGGGAATGGACAACGGTTACAGACTTTATTCGATCGCGTTATACAGGAGTTGAGGAATGGATCGGAATTCGGTGAGAATGGGTTCCCCGACCTCTTCCAGAAAGGAAGACTTTCTGCGGGGATTGGGGCTTTCCAGACGATGGAGCCAGATCGGGTTGTTTCAGATTTTCCATTTTCCGGAAATTCTTCGTACAGCAATTGCCATCAGACAAAATGAAAAGAGTCTCGATGCGGCAATTCATGAACTCGGTGACTTTGTCCATCAGCGAAAAGATCTTGCGTTTCTTGATGAGGGAGAGATGGTTGAGTGGGATCTCCTGAGGGGGCGCGTTTTACGATTTATGGAAGAGCGAAGCCGGCTGCTCAGGATTGGAGGGAGAAGCGATTTGAGCAAGACTAAAAAATCCTTGGAGGAAGTTTCTTCAGCTATCGGAAATCAATCAGGAGGGGCAAAGGAGTGAGCGCACCCGTTCGTCGTGTCTGTCTGGTTGATGTCGGAACCAATTCAGTAAGAATGATTGTTGCAGATGTTTCCAGTCAACGCATTTCCAGTGTGATCCTTACGGATGGAAAAATTACCCGACTTGGGGAGGGGCTTCATGAAACAGGTGTTATCGGGGAGGCTCCCCTTGCGCGAACCGTTGATCTGATCGGCAAGTTTGTGACGACGGCAGCCTCTTTCCGTCCCGACATCATTCGTCTGATCGGGACATCAGCCGTTCGGCAGGCCAGAAATCAGGCCGATGTCTTGAAAAGGGTGCTTGATGCGACGGGGATTCCTCTCGAAGTGATCGGAGGTGAAACAGAAGCTGTCTGGACTTACCACGGCGCATTGGGAAATCTCTTCGATCTGACCCCACCCTATCTGGTCATCGATATTGGAGGAGGTTCGACGGAACTCATTTATGGGGAGACTCTTACTGAAAGTCTCAGGGCTTATTCCGTGGAGGTTGGTGTTGTAACCCTCTCCGAGCGGATGATCCGTTCTGATCCGCCACAAGAGCAGGAGCTGGCCAATGCCAGGGCAGAAGTTAGAAAAGCCTTTGACGGGGTGATCTCAAAACTTCTTCCATTTCTGACATCAAGTGTGACCTGTGTCGGTACCGCCGGAACGGTCACAACGCTGATGGCTTTTTCCATGGGGATGCGTTTGTATGATCCCCGTAAAATTCATGGCCACGGTCTTCAGAGAGCCCGTGTGTGCGAACTTGTCTCCCGTCTCTCACGCCTCTCCCTTGCCGAAAGGCTGAAGCTGCCTGGAATAGAAAAAGGCAGGGAAGATCTTATTCTCGCAGGTGGAATCATCCTTGATGTTCTGATGGAGCAACTGAATCTCGCGGGCTTGATCGTTTCAGACTCAGGGTTGAGGGAAGGCGCACTTTTAAAGACTGCAGGTCTGTTAAATTGACATCTTCCCGCCGCTAAACGATGGAAAGCCCCTCCTGTTCCTTTTGCCACGCTTTCGTCTTGAGATCGAAGGCCCAGTTGTCGACGAAGCGGCAATATCCGAACTGTCTGGAAAGAAACCCGACCCGTTTTTCATCCGGCTCCAGCCGGTACCGATAGGCTCTTAGCATGCTTACAGAATAATCTATTTCTTTAAAAATAAAGGAGCAAGCATTCATCCCCCTCTTGGCAAAGAACATCACCCGAGAGGGGCATTCTGCCTTGAATGCTGGTAATACCCGGAGTATCCGGGAAACGTTTTGACAGGGAGCCCGGTGCTGGCTTGTCCTTTTGTTTTGTCGCCTGTTTTCGGGAGGTTGCCGGCAGGAGGCGGTCGCTCCATTACCCTCCAGGTTGACCGGTTCCGTCCGGGGCATTTTTTGATAATTCCATTGTTAATGTTGCGGCCTTGACGCGCGTGTTTACCCCGAGCTTTGAATAGATATTGCCTAGGTGGAACTTGACGGTGCGCTCGGAAATTCCCAGAGTCCCGGCGATTTCCCAATTGCTTTTGCCTTCAATCATCCGCTTGAGGACCTCCTTTTCCCTCAGGGTCAGATTTGAAGTTTGCCCCTCCTCGTTTGTCCCTCCTTTCTCCAAGACGGGATTCAACTGACATGAGCTGACAGGACAACCGCTTCCTGTTCCCTGTCAGGGTGAAATGCTAGCATGGGCGAAAGTGCGAAAAATACTGTCCAAACGGGCAGGATAGGCGTTGTGGGGTGAGATGGGGGAGAGAAGTGCATTGGCCGGATCGGAATCTGCCGACGGGGCGCAGTCTCAAGGCCGGGAGGTCTTGGACAAATGCTGCGGTTCCCGTTTTCGGGTGTTCTATGGAGCTGTGATCAATCGCTCCTTCATCGATGCTGGATTTTTTCCTGAAGAAGCCTCTGGTAGTCAGGAAAGAGAGAGATGTTTTCCTGGGACCGTTCCATGCCTTCTTTCAGGCACTCAATTCCTTCCTGCCATTGATCCTGTCCAAGGTAGAACTCCGTCATGACTCTGAAAAATCCCGCTTTGGGGCCGTGATGGGTGATAAATCGTTCTCTTAGGGCCAGAATCTCTGAGAGAGGGGCCCCTTTCTTCTTGTGAAGCCTTCCAAGGGTATAAAACAGGGTGACCGGCTCCCTTGAATGGTGATAGACCTTGTTTGCCGACTCGATGGCCTGTGGAATATTTCCATTCATTTCATAGCAGAGCGACAGGATCCAGAAGAGCACCTCGCTCAAGGGATCAATGGTGACGACCTTTTCCAGCAGGGGGATGGCTTCGGATGTTTTTCCCCGAAAGTAGGTCGCCAATGCCTTGATGGCGATGGACTCTGCATCGTCACCGGAAGATCCGCTCTTTTTGAGAAGCGAATTGAGAAATTGTTCTGACCGGTACCTGGACGGGACCCTTTTGGGAAAAAAAAGATCCATCCATGCGAGAACTTCCATGAAAACAAATGGATCTCCTCCCTTTTTTTCGATCAGCCGAAGGATTTCCTCTCCTGTTTCAGGTGTCGGTCTAAGCTCGAATCCCCGGGTATAGGCTTCAATGGCCTGTTCCCATCTTTTTTTCTGGAGATAAAGATCGCCAAGGTTACGATAGGACGGTGCATGCTGGTGCTGGTGAATGATGCTGCTTGCGCGGTCGAGTTCGCCCATGTCGAGAATGATCTGTCCCATGAGGAGGGAGTGGTCTGGGTCTTCCGGATCAAGCTCTACGGCCCTTCCGATGGACTCAAGTGCCGCCAGTGGCTTGCCGTTGAGCTTGTGAGCCATGGCCATTGTATGGCGCAGAGAGGCTGAATCCCCTTCAAGATCGAGAACGCGCCTGAATGAATCAATTGCCTGGGCATATTCATTGTTGTTCATCAGCACGCGCCCCATCTCGCGGAGGAGAACCGGAGATTTATGAAAGATCTTTTCGAGTGCGCGAATCTCTTTTAACGCTTTTCTTTTCTGGTCGGCAGTCTCCAAAGCCCGGACGTAGAGAATCCGGCTGTCGATATCAGAGGGGTTCCGGTCGGCGATGGATCGGTATCGGGAGATGAGCTCCGGGTAATGCTCAACGAGGCCAAGCCTTGTGACGAGAGATCCCCAGGCCATGATCGCTTCAACAGGAGGGGAGTCTTGATCGACAAGAGCGTTAAGCCGGTCGAGTGCAAGCCACCACTTTCCCAAAAGGGCAGAGACAATGGCTGCTTCGAGGAGGATCGAATAGTTGGAGGGAAAGAGCTCGAGACCTTTCTCCAGAATCCAGTGAGATTTTGGAATGTCACCGGCGTTCATCTTGAGAGAGGCAAGGTAAAGAAAGGACTCGGGACAGGTGGAATGAGCCGGTTCAAAGGAGCTCCAGTAAAGATCTTCTGCCTCGCTGCTGCATCCGGAGAGTTCGAGTATTTTGCCTTTTTCAGCCTTGAGCCTGGATGATTCCGGATTTTTCAGAAGCGCTTCGTCGATCAGGAGGCGAGCACCATCCAGGTCACCCCTCTCGATCATTTCACCGACATGATGAACCAAAATATTGGTTTGTCTCATTACGTCCTGATTCTTTCCGGATGCTTCCTGGATCATTTTTTGGTCTCTCTCCCAGCCCGATATTCCGACAAAGGCGTTTCGATGAAAATGAACAGTGTGTCCGGCGATTCTATCAAATATGACCGCCTTGCTCCATCCTCAATTTTTCCGGGAGATTCTTTTCCTGTGCTGGTAAGGAGGTTTTTGGGGAAATCTTTTTGGGGGAGCGCTTGATCCAGGCCCTGTCGACTCTGCCTTGAGGCATGGTTGGATTTCGAAGCCCTTGGCGTTTGCTCGATTTTTGGCGTTGCCTACAGGTTTTACAGCATCGAGGCGGTCCTGGATGATACCATATTGGGAAGGTAGAGGATCGGAACCTTAAAGCCTTGGGGTCTCGGGGGAGGGAGCCAGGAACCCCAATGCTTTAGCCGTGGTGAGCCGTCACAAAGACTGGTATTTTGTTGCGTGCTTTCCATTATTATCAGAAAACAGGGCACCTTTTGTGGAGAAAAGAATGGACCGGCTCCGGGATGCAAGGGAAGACTTTATTGCCAGAAATCTGTCCGCTGTTTCCCGTCTGATCTTCCAGGTGATCCCAGCTCCTCCAGAAGGAAAGGCCTTTTTGGTTGGAGGTGTCGTGCGGGATATCGTTTGTCTTGGATATGGTCCTCCCGATCTTCGTGACATTGACCTCTGTCTTGAAGGGGATGTGTCGGGATGGAGTGGCTTGATCAGGGCCCGATGCCATGTCGATCCTGTTTTCGAGACAAGATTCAAGACAGCAAGGTTCTGGATGAAATCAGGCGATCGCCCTGTGCATTGGGACATTGCCATGGCAAGAAGCGAATTTTATCAACATCCCGGATCGCTCCCCATCGTTGCACCAGCTTCCTGTTTAAAAGATCTGGGGCGACGGGACTTCTCCATCAATGCCATGGCATGGCCGCTTGACGGTGCAGGGTGTCTTCATGGGAGCCTGATTGATCCGTTCGGGGGGAGATCCGATATCAGCTCGGGGCTTCTGCGTGTTCTTCACGCACGCTCTTTTCAGGATGACCCAACCAGGATTTTTCGGGGGATTCGGCTTCTTTCCCGACTTTCTTTTGCCTGGGAGACCAAAACGCAGGCTCTTCTTGATGAAGCTGTCTCAGAAAAAAACATCCTTTTCCTCTCCGGTGCGCGCATCCGCAAAGAATTTCTCCGGGGTTTTCTTGAGAAGGATCCTGTCGATGTGCTAAGGCGCATCTATCTGTCGGGGTTGATGGACTCCCTCCTTCCGGGATCTGTCTGGAGCGAGTCTCTTGAGGCTTCTCTCTGCGAGACTGTTTCGGTGGTCAGGGCTTTTTCTGACGGTGAACCATTTGCACCTGTTGCATCAAGCTGGAATTTCGTCAGGGAGTGGTGTCCGGGGGAGATCTTCTTCTATCTGGTTATGTTGCAGAAACTGCGCTCGGAAGAGATTGATCGTGCGATGAACATATTGGGGCTTGTTGGAAAATTTGGATCGGTTATAAGGGAAATCATCCTGAATCCGATCGAAGACTCCTCGGGATGGGGAAATCCGAAAAACCTCCTGCGACATCTTTATCGATACCTTCTCGATGCAGGATCACGCCATGATCTTGTCGATTCCCCCGGTCGGATCGATGATCGGATGAACTTTCTCTCATCACTGTCCCTGTTTTCCGGAAAGGAGGCGGTGACGCCCTTTCTGAGAGGGGCCGACTTGATCCAGCTGGGGATTCCCCCGGGCAGGCGGGTGGGAGAGATTCTCCGGTCTCTGGGTGAGAAAGCCAGGGAAGGGAGGATTACTTCCCGTAAGGAGGCAATCGATTGGGTGAGGACGGAAATACTCAGGATGCCAGCACCCACCACGAAACACGAGAGCCCGTCGTAGTGGTGGGTGCGCTTCAGGAATGAATCTCTCTCCTGAAGGAGAGGTGTCACCTGATGGTATGCTGGATGATTTTATTCAGGGATCCGTAACTGGCATCTCCTGGAATAACTTTTGCAATCACGCCTTTTTGATTGATGATCGCAACCCATGGCTCGCCGTGGACGCGCCAGTCATGGACTGTCTGCTGCTCCGAGTCTTCATAGTCGTCAATGTGGATGAAGGCCATCCGGCTTCGGTAAAGGTCCATTAAACCGCCTATGAGCCGGGCTTCATGGACACATGGCGTGCAGTGTACAGGAGCTCCGAAGAAAATCAGAAACGGACGATGGTGGAAAAGAGCATGGCTTACGCTTTCCCGGTGCAGGTGATCCGGAACGTTCATCGTGCAAAGATCCGTGTACCTCTCACCGATCCTGAGTACGGGATTGTGGCTGATGGGGGCCATTGTTCCCTCCTTGGGAAAGGAAAGAAACCAGTTGCACCCTCCGATCAAGAGGAAAAAAACAAACAGGAAACTTACTTTTTTCATCAGGATCCATCCTTTTGCTGTTTGAACATCAGACTTGCCACTCCCAACCAGTCATCCTCACGCCGGCAGGAGCTTTTCCGGAGAGCCCCATCCCTTTTGGACGGACTCAATCTTTCTGATCTTCGCCTTCTCTGCTATAGTAGGCCACCAGAACAGTCAGATCAAATCCTGTCCTGTCAGTGGGAACCTCTATCGGGAGGCTGCGCTTATCTGTCCTGATGTGACTGTTTTTGATGACAAACCCCTTTCCGTGGAACCGGCATAGGGAAAACATATAATGAAGCTGCCCTTTCCTTTCGCATCTTCCGACCGCCTTCTTCGGGATGATTTCGAAACGGCACTGGAGGCCAATGTTTCTTTCAACGTTTGCGATCAAAAGACCTGTTACAACCCTCATTATCTTTATCGCACTGATTGCCTCGGGAGTGTTCTCCTACCTCTCCCTTGGAAGAAATCTTTTTCCCAGGGTCTCCTTTCCAATTCTTTCCGTGACCTATCTTGTTCCGGGTGTTTCATCCAAGGTTCTTGAAAAAACGGTGGTTCCGCCGGTCGAGGAAGCCCTCTCGAGCCTTCCCGGGCTCAAGCATCTTCATGTGGTCAGTGTTCCCGGTGTGGTTTCCCTGACGGCCATTTTTTCTGAGCATACCGATCCGAGGCTCATCTATCCCAGGCTTCAGGAAAAGGTCGAGGGGGTTGCTCCCAGTCTGCCTTCAGGTACGCCACCACCGATCATATCTGTTGTAAACCCAACTTCATTGCCTCTTTTATGGGTCATTCTCCCTATCCCCGATTCAATGGATACGCGCGTGGTCTCGGACTGGGCGATGGCAAATCTGGTCTCCCCCATCAGAAAACTTTCGGGAGTAGGGGATGTCAAGCCGATTTTTCCGCCACGGGAAGTTGTTCATGTCAGGATGCACAGAAAGGATCTGAGAAAATACCTGATCCCTGTCACCTCTGTTCTTGAATCCCTGAAAAAGGTCGGGCTTTCCATTCCTGCCGGGACAATGACCTCCGGCAAGGAAGAAATAATGGTTGAGACGCTCGACTCGGAGTCGACGATCCCATCTCTTTCTGCTTTGCCTGTTCCGAAAGGCAATGGCGGAACCGTTCCCCTGGCAGACATTGCGACGATTTCTGTTGGACCAATCAGGGAGACTGAGGTCTTCAGGATAGATGGCGCACGTGCTATCGGAATAAGGGTTTTCAAGAAAAAGGGTGCGGACGGGCTCTTCCTTTCGGAGCAGATACAGAAGATTATTCATGAAACAAGAACGGTTTTTTCAGTTTCCGGCACCAAAGGGCAATCGATCGAATTGCACCCTGTTATTCGCATGGACCGATCGGAGATGGTTCGGAAAAACAACCGGGAGCTTCTCGAAACACTCCTTTTTGGTGGCAGCTTGACGGTTATTGTCATCTGGATTTTTCTGGGCAGCTTCAAGACAACGCTGATTGCATCGGTCTCGATCCCTTCATCTGTTATTGCAACATTTCTGATGATGAAGCTTAGCCACTTTTCCCTCAATAACATGACAATGCTTGGTTTGTCCCTGGTTGTCGGGATTCTTGTGGATGATGCAATCGTTGTGCTCGAGAATATCCATCGTCACCTGAAGATGGGAAAGCCTTTTGACCTGGCCGTTTCCGATGGGGTCGGAGAGATCGGGATGGCGGTTATGGCAACCACCTTTTCGATTGTCTCTGTTTTTGCCCCGGTTGCCTTTATGCATGGCATCATCGGAAAGTTTTTCTTTGAATTTGGTTTGACCGTTTCTTTTGCGGTTCTTGTTTCGATGCTGGTTTCCCTTTCCCTGATCCCTGTCCTGATGAAGATTGCCCCCGGAGCCGGGCTTAAACAGATTTCATCGAGATCCCTCGATAAAAAAATGGACTCCCTTCTTTCCGTGTACCGCTCTTTTTTGGCAAAGGCTCTTGATCATCCGTGGACTGTTGCCGGAGTGGGGGGAGCCTCGATCGCAGTCGCTGCCGTGATCTTTTATCTCCTGGGAGCAGATCTCGTTCCCAGGACAGATGATGGTGCCTATGTTGTCCGGATGACCGCCGGAGAATCATCCTCCATCGCATTTTCAAAAAAAACCTTTGAGGATGTTGCCTCAAAAATACGTCAGCAAAAAGGCATCGAGTCGGTTTTCTACCAGATCGGCAATTCCTATGGAGGTTCCACGAACAGAGGGTACTTCTACGTTCTCATGAAGCCCTTGTCCACGCGCAAAACATCAGAGGAGACCTCGATCGCTGATTTAAGAAGACTGCTTTTGTCCTATCCGGGAATTTCTTTTTCCATCGATCATCTCTCACCTCTTGGAGGAAGCGGCACGGATGTTCCGATCCAGATCATTCTCCAGGGCCCGGACCGGAAGACGCTTGATGATCTTGGCGTAAGTCTCCACCGGTACCTTGCCAAAACGGACGGTTTTGTCGATATCACGATCCGTGAAGGGGAGAGGCAAAAACTTCTGGCCGTTGTTCCCCAAAAAAATCTTCCGCCAGGGATTGGTGCGAGAGAATTGGGCGGGACGCTTCACCTCTATCTTTCCGGAGTTGATACCGGCTGGGCCAGGGTCCATGGCCAGTCCATCCCGGTCCATCTTTCAATGAGCCCTCCTGATCTGTCTTCTCCTTCGGACCTTGCCTCTCTGCCGGTCATGACTTCCACCGGAAGGGTCATCTTCCTGGGGGATGTTGCAAAGGTGGAGTCCGAAGTCCAGTTCAAAAGGCGTGTCAGAGATGACCGGATGCCATCGGTTACGCTTGAGTCCAACCTTGCTGGCAATTTTCCTCTCAAGACAGCTCTCGACAAGATCAATCAATGGAAAAAAGCCCATCTTTCAGGAGACTACCACCTTCGGTTCGGTGGTTCAGGCGATGTCATGAACAATGCGATCGGATCTTTCATGATGGCCATCGGCCTCGCAATTGTGGCTGTTTTCATGGTCCTTTCTTCCCAGTTCGAAAGTTTCATCCAGCCATTCATTATTACCCTGTCCATTCCTGTTTCCCTGTCCGGTGCGGCACTGGCTCTTTACCTGACAGGCAATTCACTGAACATCATGAGTGCGATGGGACTGATCATCCTCTTTGGACTTGTGGCAAAAAATGCAATACTGATGGTGGACTATACAAATACATTGAGAAAAAGAGGCTATTCCAGAAGGGATGCTCTTTTGTCGGCATGTCCCGTAAGGTTGAGACCCGTATTGATGACAACTGTCGCAATGGTTGCAGGAATGTCCCCCATGGCCCTTGGTTTTGGCTCGGGGGGGCCGCTTCGAGCCCCCATGGCCCTTGTTGTCATGGGGGGGCTTCTGTCTTCCATGTTGCTGACGTTGTTTGTCGTTCCGGTTGCATATGATTGTTTTGCCCGCTGGAATTTTTTCTCAAAAGATGAACTGAAGCCGTAAAATAATTTCGATTGCTTGATGAAGGAGATTTGGATGCGATTTCGTCTGGGAAATCTTAAATGGAGTTTTTTTTCTGTTGTTGTTTTGGCTGGAGCAGTTCTTCTATCTGGGTGCCAGACTGTGAAAAAGACGACAACCCTGACCTCCCTCGGGTTAACTCCGGATGCAGCACCGAACGGGGTTATCGTCAGGGTCATCAATCGCTTTTTCAATCCGAAGGTGATCCCTTACGAATTTCCTTATACGATTGTTCTCGATCCATCCCATCCCTTTGTTATTCACTGCGAACATAACCGTGTCGTGAAGGTGCCGGACCAGTACAAGTCTGTCGTGATCCGTTTCATCGGCAGGAGCAATGGCTATATTCAGGCGGTGGAGTTCAAGTGGGTCGACTGGGAAGGACATATTACCAGACGGTATTTCTTCCATCAGGACGTCGACAAGTTTCTGCATGTGCTTTCACCGGTGCCTGTTGATTCTGCAAAAGGTTTCGGAATGGGCAACTATCTGAACGGGTGTACGGATCCTCTTTTGATTGTGACTGTTGATGCCTATCCGGGAGTGGTCAATGAGTTCAACTTCCTCGGAGATTTCATCGAGAAAGTCCTTTATCCGCAAAACCCGCTGAAAGCGTTTTCTTTTGTCAGATTGTCAAAATAGAGACTGAATATTTCAGAAAGGAAGTTCATGGCGTCCGATGGAAGGTCAAAGCGTTTTTCTTATGAGGATATGACGGCACTCCTGGCAGAAAAAGGTTGTCGTCTGACGGAGCAGAGAAATATCATCCTGAAATCTCTCCTCTCGTTTCCTCTGACCTTCTCTCCGATGGATCTGGAAAAACGCCTGATGAAAACGGATCCTGCTTTGGGGCGTGCAACGATTTTCCGTGCAATTGATCTTTTCCTTGAAATGGGTATCCTTGAAAAAATTCATAGGGAGTCGGGGGATGATGTCTATCTTGTCGGCTCTGTCGGACATCACCATCATTTAATCTGTCGTGTCTGTGGTGAGATTCGGGATATCAATTTTTGCCCGTTTGAAGAGGGTATTCATGAGATCATGAGAAAAGAAGGGTATTCGGAGGGATATCACCGGATTGAGATCGAAGGGATTTGCGGGGTGTGCAAAAAGGTTTCTGAAAAAACGCAGGACGAGGCTGAGGGTGGGTTAAGGTCCCATGGCGGTAAAGTGAGGCAACTCCATTGAGCCAAGATAGAGGCCGAAGATCAGGAGTATGACAAGACCAACAATCATCAGAGCACTGTTTTTGAGGGGTTTCCTAGGGGTAGACATGGTGAGAATTCTATGGCGTTTTGTATTCGGAGTCAAGCGAAAATCCTCTGGAATGCTTTCAGGGATTCCTTTTTCTGCCGCTCTTTCTGTCTTGACGTTTTTTCTTGTTCTTGGTTGCTCAACAGAGGGCCCTGCTCCCATTTCCGTCTCAAAGGTTACTCCAACCACTCTCCGTTTTGACGGGGACCCCGTTCCCACACTGATCCCTACAACCAATCTGTACCTTTTTCTGAACTCTGACCGTCCCCTGTATTTTTCCGATGGTCAGTATTTTCAGTCCTACAAGGGCCACTGGTTTTCTTCAAACGGTCTGGAAGGGCCATGGATGCCTTGTGAGGTGATGGACCTGCCAGATCTCCTGAGAAGTGTTCCTCCTGAATACTATTATGACAACTTTCCATCACAGCTAAAGAAAGACCGATAGCCTGTCGATCAGACAAGCTTTCTGTCGTGAGCCAGGGAGGATAAATGCTTTTTCCTGCCTTAGCCGGACATCTTTTTTTGAGGCGTTTTTTTTCTGTGTCTGAAGCGAGCGTTCCCATCCCGTCGCCAAGAAGACTTCTCCGTTGTTTTCTGTTCATTCTGCTTCTATCGGGGTGCACCACTCTTCCGAACGGTCTGACTCACTCTGAAGTTCAGTCGCTGCTTCTTCATAAAAAATATAAGACACTGTTCCTGTTATCCAGAAAAAATGCCATGAAAGGAGATCCCGAGTCCGAATTCATTCAGGGCTATTTGAGTGAGTATGGGCTGGGAACGGCTGTTGATCCGAAAGAGGCCGTTTCCTGGTATAAAAAGGCTGCCTCCAAGGGGAACAGTGAAGCAATGAATAATCTGGGCATCATGTACAGCCATGGCCTTGGCGTCAATGAACGTGATCGGCGGGCGATTTATTGGTTTACCCGTTCAGCTCGTCTGAATAACCCTGCTGGATACAACAACCTGGCGCTCCTCATGGAGGAAATAGGTGGTCCCGGGGATAAAAAGCGTGCCGTCCGTTACTTTCTCCGCGCGGCAAAGGACGGGGATCCCGATGCGATGAATAATCTGGGTCTTGTCTATATGCGGGGCGATGGTACTGCTGTCGATCGGGAAAAGGCACGATTCTGGTTTCAAAAGGCGGCGGACCATGGGCTTTCCGAGGCTCGGAAAAATATCGATTTCTTGCGGTCGGGGGGCTCTGATTCCTATGACACAAAATCTGGCACGCCGGGTAGCTTCCCTCGAGGTTCAAGGCCTGTGGAAAGCTGGATTCGCAGGCTTGACGGGAATCATGCAGTCAAGCGTCACAAGGACTGGGTTGCTGTTGTCATTGGTGTCGACCGTTATCTTATCAACGGAGTGCCATCAGCAGAGTTTGCTGATAATGACGCAGAATCCGTTGCGGGTCTTCTGAAAAAGATGGGTTGGTCGACGGTTTTACTGGAAAATGAGCATGCCAGCTACTTTTCAATCAAAAACAGAATCCTCGTCTGGAAGGGGTATCCGCTTCGACGGTTTCTGATTTATTTTTCGGGCCATGGAACCCTGTCTCCATCGGGAACTCCCGGTCTTGCCCCTTCGGATATTCTTCCGTCGGGGGCGGGTGCGATCCCGTTGAAAACGCTGAAAGGCTGGATCAGCCAATCTGCGTCAAAGAAGAAGTATTTGATAATTGATGCCTGTTTTGCAGGCGGAAAGAGATTTTTCTTCCCGAAGGGGACTCGGCCATTGATAGCGGTTCGCGATCAGTCGCCGGAACCAGCGGATCTTCTTGAGATGGATGCCTCGGAAAGGCACCAGGAAAGCCACGTTGATCCTGCCAGTCGACATGGTCTGTTTACGGAGGTTTTTCTGGAGGGAGTCCGAAAGCATCTGCCCACTCCGAGATGGGGTGACGTCTCAAGGGAGCTGTTGTTCCAGTTGCCATTTGAGGCGAGATCGGAAGGGTTTGATCAAAACCCTTCCATCCGGCCGGATCATTCCCCCCTGCTGGCGGGATATATTGGCGGCCCTTAATAAATACGCGGGATCTACTTTAAAAAAGTGACGGACCCGATCGAGTTTCCTCCAGCGTCCTCTCCTCCGACAAGCATGACTCTTCCGTCAGGGAGAAGTGCCGCGCCGAGTTCTTTTCTTTTTGTAATGTCGGGACGGAGCCTGCTGTTCCAGCTGTTGCTTCCGGGATCATAGATGTCGAGTTTGTCGAGAACTCCGTTTCTGTTGAACCCGTCGGCCATAAGGACCTTCCCGTCTGGAAGGAGAATGGCTGTCGCATAGAGTCTGGGTGTCGGGGATGGCTGGATCTTCTTTCCCCAGACCCGGGATATTGGGTCATAGATGTTCCCTGTTCCGGAAATCCCATTCTGCCCTTCGAATCCTCCCATAAAAAGAACCTGCCCATTGCTCAGGAGAACACCAGTGCCGCCCATTCTGCTTTCGGGTGCTGAAGGGAGTGTTTTCCATTTCCCTGTCCGTATCGAATACTCTTCTGTTAAAGCAAGAAATCCTGAGTCGGATTGCCCTCCAATGACCAGAACATTTCCATTGGGCAATGAAACGGCAACCGCGCCCATTCTTGGAACGGGATCAGGCGCAATCCTGTTCCATTGTCCTGTTTTTGGTGAGTAAATAAAGGCTTCCTTGAGGATGCCCGTGCTGTTGAATCCACCAGAGAGGAAGATCCTGTTCCCGGGGAGTGGGGCTGCAGCGGTATAGGAAACCGGCAGCGGGTAATCCGGGATGGTTTTCTCCCACCGGTTGGTGAAGGGACTGAAGACCTCAACGGTTCCGACGATCCCCGGAGCGGCCTCTCCACCAATAGAAACGACCCGACCATCTGACAGGGTCACAAGCGCCCCTGAATCTCTTGGGACCGAAAGAGGTTGTCCTGATATTCTCTGGTTTCCGAGCGGAGGGGCGTAATGGGAGAACTCCCTGATGATTTTTTGTGCCAGTGTGCGAGCCTTGTTGGAGTTTGGAGCATCTGTCGTTTCAAGCAATCCCCTCGAAAGATAGGATGTTGCAAGGATTGCCGGAGACCATTGGCTGCAGAGCGGAATCTTCTTTCCCCAATTCAAACCGTCGGCCTCTCCGTCAGAGAGATCTTCCACAATGGCCCAGGCGATCAGCCCTGAGGTCACGCCACCGATGGAGATTTTTGAAATGGCCTGTCCGATCAGTTTTTCCTCGGTGTTTTCTTCCTCCCGGCTTTTGGCTGTTCTGAGTATTCCTGCGTACTGTTCCGTTGCGTGGAGATCTTTGAGGGAAGACAAAACCCCTATCTGGAGATTTTGGACCGGTTTTTTGAGGAAGGCTGACAGAAATGGCTTGTAGGGTTTGTTTTGACAGGTGGAAGGAGACTGTATTGGCAGGATGATTCTGGCAGGGAAGATGGATCGGGGTACCTGCAAGGAGAATCGACCATGTTCATCGATCCTGCCCCTGATTTCTCCCGGACGGCTTTTTTTGTTCCCAGTATCTGAAATGTGGCGAATGGTAACTGTTCCGGATCGTTCAAGAAGCGTTTGTCCTGATACGAGAACTGTGTCTTCCGAAAAGGCCGGTTGCTGGAAAAGGAATGTGGACAGTGATACACAGAAGAGAAGGGGGAGTCGATAAAAGCGGGCCATCAAATGTCTCCAGTAAGGTCTGTTCATCCATCAGAACGATTGGAAAACGATTCTGAAGATCTTTTATCAGTTTTTTTGAGCTAATTGAGATTGATTATTGAATTCGATTCTATCGTTCAGCGCTGGATTTTGTCAAATCGTTGAGCTTGGGTATCGGGTCACAATGATCTGTATTGACCCCCTTCAAGGATGATCCTGATTCGGTCTCCTGACTTGAGTCCCCATCTCTTTTGGGCGGATCCTTCCCGTTGAAAGATTTCAAGCCAGCCCGAGCTATTGATAAGGATTCCCACATCTCCAACGGGTACATCCTGATAAAATCGTACATAGGGTACAGGAATTGGTGCATCAGGTAGAGTGATCTCTTTCGGTGGATCACTGATGTGATATCCAAGGAGAATATTTCCAAAGTGATCAACATTCCAGATCCGGCACATTCCTGATGGAGTGGGGTCCGATGACCTTGCCAGCATTTCTGGAGACAGAATCTTGCCGCAAGCTGTTCCCTTTTTTGCCAGAACCTGTTCGATGAGAGCCTTCGCAAAGAGATCTCTCCCCTGGAATGTCGGAGATCTTTCTTCGGCAGGTTGAAATTCAAGATAAGGGATTCTTCTGAACGACAGGTTGGGGAACCACTCATTCATTAATGAGGGCAGTCCATTGTCAGGAAGAAAGATCCATCCGAATGGAGAATGGATTTGAATCGGCATCCTGTCGGATCCAACTCCTGGATCCACGATGACCAGGTGAAAGCTTTCCGGCGGAAACCATGTGATGGTGTCTTTTAGAAACGGAAGGGCGTTGCATGGCTCGAACATATCGAGTTCGTGCGTCAGGTCAATAATGGTGGCATTGGGGAGAGAGGAGAGGAGGACGCCTTTTATTGCGCCTGTGTAGGGGTCTTTTGTTCCAAAATCTGTTGACAGGGTGATGATTGGGTTCACTGGTTCCTCGTAGATGGGGTTTTTCTGTAGTAAAGATAGCAAACGCCTGTCAGTGCGATGCCGGCAGCAAAGCCTTTCCAGAAAGATTGGGTATTTCCTCCAAGAATGAACCCGGAGAATCCGCCAAGAAAAGAGATATTCAGGAATTCGCTCCGAATTCCTGATGATATGTTTGACTTCTGCTTTTCGTCAAAGGGGTGGAGAAGGCGACACAGATTGTGTCTGCTGGGGATAAATCCGGGGACGGTGGTCTTGTAACGGTCAAACTCCGGAAACTGACCTGAAAGGAACTGGTCTTCATAATGTGCGAGAAAAAGAATAAATGGAATGGCAAGAAAAAGAATGATTACCGCAGAGACAGGGGAGTTCATTGGTGCGAGTGAGATCAGGATGAGAATGGATCCTGCATGAATGGGATGCCTGATTGCTCCATAAAGGCCTCCTGATTCAAGTGTGGCGGCTTTTGGCAGCGATCTCCAGACAATGTCGGAGCCCAGTATGGATGCTCCGGAGACTCTCAGCCAGAGCCCTGCAAGGTAAAGTGACATGAGTATGCTGTAGGAAAGGTGCAGTGTCATGACGGTGAGTGAGCCTGCACGATCGAGAAGCAATGCGATGACAGGGTGAGGGTATAGCGTATTGATTTTCCATAATCCGGCAAAAAGAAGGAGAAGAATCGGAACTCTTCCCTGATAAAAGATATTGGCTATCATTATTTTCCCGGAGTTGCTTTGAGTTGTTTGTTCTTTTTCTTGGCCGCATCCCATTGCCGGAAATCTGTCTTCGGGGAGAACGTCGTCATGTGATCCGGAAAACGATTGCGAACACGTCTGGCCGAAGCCGTTTTCAGAAGGAAGTTTCGGGGCGAGGGCTTTTCGCCGATGCTTTGTCATCAAAACGGTATTCAGCTTGAGAGAACAGATGGCTTGAGACTTTGAACTATTTGTTGAGCTTTCTGTGGCCAAGGGTAGCATGCCCACATGGAGAGCGGCAACCGATTTCGTGCCTGTCTTGCTCTCCGAGAAGAAAGATTCTTCCTCCTCATTGATCGGACTCAACAGTTCATCGCCAGCGCCAAAAAGACCATTTTTACTTTTGGAAGCGCCGGGTTCCGCCGATCAGAGATAGTCCTGGTTCGGGTACATTCATCATGATGGATTGTTGCTGACTTGTTTTTTAGTGATTGTTATTATTTGCATTTGTTTCGATTTGGTTTCAATGGCAGAGCTCGTTGTTTCTTTTTTTTGAATGTGTCTTGAAAGGGCTTTATTTTCACTTCTTTTTGAGATATGATTAAAAGATTCCAAGCCGTAGAATGCGGCGAGCAGGGGGGTCCATTTCGAATGTCAAAAGAGCAGAGTTTAGATCAGAATCACCAGGTTAGTGTTGAAGAGTCGGAGTTTACTCCGGAGATGATGGAAAGCCTTTACGCAGAGACTCTTCGGAATCTTGAGGAAGGTTCTGTTGTCGAGGGTCGGGTAATCGATATCTACCCGAATGAAGTCGTGGTCGATATCGGCTACAAGTCTGAAGGGCACATCGCAAAGTCAGAATTTTCTGATGAAGAGATCCAGGGACTTAAGGTGGACGATATTATTCATGTCTATCTTGAAGAACGGGAAGATCTTCATGGGAATCTGGTTCTTTCGAAGGAAAAAGCGGACCGGATGAAGGTCTGGGATGCGATTGAGGAAAGCTTCAATCGTGGAGATGTCATGGAAGGTAAGGTTGTGGCCAGAATCAAGGGCGGTATGACCGTCGATGTTGGTCTCAAGGCGTTTCTTCCGGGTTCCCAGATTGATCTCCGGCCTGTCAGGGACATGGATCGCCTGATTGGTCAGACGATTCAGGTGCGCATTATAAAGATGAACAAAAAGCGGGGAAATATCATCGTCTCCCGCAGGGTTCTTCTTGAAGAATGGCGCGATCGTCGCAAGAAGGTTACGATGGATGCCCTTAAGGAGGGAGAAGTTCTTGAAGGAATCGTCAAGAACATCACCGACTATGGTGCCTTTATCGATCTTGGTGGTATTGATGGCCTTCTGCATATTACCGATATGTCATGGGGACGCGTCAGCAATCCTCAGGACCTTATGAATGTTGGTGATAAGCTTAACGTGGTTGTTCTGAAGCATGATCGTGATACAGGCAGGGTCTCTCTGGGCTTGAAACAGTTGAGTGCTGATCCGTGGACGCTTGTTGCAACACGCTATCCCGAGTTTTCCAAGGTTGCGGCCAAAGTCGTTTCCATTACCGATTACGGCGCCTTCCTTGAGATCGAGCCAGGTGTTGAAGGCTTGATGCATGTGACAGAAATGAGCTGGAACCATGAGGTGAAGCATCCCAGCAAGATTATGAATGTCGGGGATGTTGTCGAGGCTCGTGTTCTGAAAATCGATGAGAAAAATCGCAAGATTTCTCTCGGGTTGAAGCAGCTCGGTCCGAATCCGTGGGATAGCGTTGAAGAGCGATATCCTGTCGGGACAGTTGTTTCCGGAAAGGTCAAGAGCCTGACTGACTTTGGTGCATTTGTCGGTCTTGATGAAGGTATTGATGGCCTGATTCATATTTCGGACATGTCATGGACCAAGCATGTGCGACATCCTTCTGAGCTGTTCAAAAAAGGACAGAAAGTTGATGTTGCTGTTCTTAAGATTGAAAAAGAGCGCCAGAGACTGTCTCTTGGATTCAAACAGCTCTCCCAGGATCCATGGGATGCCGAGATTCCGGAAAAGTTTGCTGTTGGCGTGTCTGTCGATGGTGTTATCACCAAGGTGATGGATTTCGGCTTCTTTGTCGAACTGGCTGAGGGAGTCGAAGGACTTGTTCATGTCAGTGAGGTAGATATTGAGTCGGGACAGCGTCTTGATCAGTCCTACCAGGTCGGTTCAACAATTTCCGTTAGAGTTATCAAGCTCGATCCCGCGGAAAGGAAAATCGGTTTGTCGGTAAAGCCGATGCCTGAAGGTGGATACCATGCAGAGCCTGTGGCAGCTCCCGTAACAGCAGCTCCATCGCCTTCTGTGAGCGCGATGGAAGATGCGATGAAGTCAGCCCGTAAAAAAGGTCGCAAGGGGCAGGACTCTGATTCGGAAGAATAAATAGGCTCAAAAAAGATACCGTTCGTGGCTGGCTTTTGCTGGCCACGAATTTTTTTGTCCTGGGATATATATTCTTTGTTGCTAGTTCGCTATTATAAAAACTCGCCCAGTTGGAATCATGTTTAACAAGTCATCGTGCTATTATCGCCAGTAATCTTTTCAGAAAGGCTTGCCTCTGAATGGCCTTTCTTCCATTCGGGATATAATATGATGATGAGACTTGGTAAATTCTTTAAATATGTTTTTGTTCTGGTCCTTGTGACCGCCTCGGTCTATCTGCTTGCTCAGATGGCCGCCTATATGGGGAAAAGTCTTCCCCTGATTGGTGGTGCGCGTATCGGAGTTGTCAGGGTTTCGGGGGTTATTGTATCATCCGCTGAAACAATCCGGCAGCTGCGGGCACTCGATAGTGATCCGTCAATCAAGGCTATTATTCTGAGAATCAACAGTCCGGGTGGTGCGGTCGTTCCTTCTCAGGATATTTATGAGGAAGTGGGCAAGATTCGGGCGAAGGGGAAGCCCGTAATTTCGTCTATCGGAACTCTCGGTGCATCTGGTGCTTATTATATTGCCTCCGGTACGGATTACATCATGGCCAGTCCCGGCTCTCTGACCGGTTCGATTGGTGTAATCATGGAGCTTGCTGAGTTCAAGGACCTTCTGGACAAGCTGGGGATCAAAAGCGAGGTCCTGAAGGCTGGGGCAATGAAAGATGCCGGTTCTCCTTTTCGACCGATGACTCCTGCTGAACAGGCGTATATGCAAACACTTCTTGCAAATATCCATGCCCAGTTCATCAACGATGTCTCGAAGGGAAGGAAAATACCGGTCGAAACGTTGAAGCCCCTGGCGGATGGTCGGGTTTTTACAGGAAAGATGGCGTTGGGGCTGCATCTCGTTGATGGCTTGGGTGACTACAGGGATGCTGTGGCCAAGGCACAGCATCTGGCTCATCTTTCTGGAACACCTGAGCTAAAGGAATTTCCGAAAAAATCATTTTTGGACTCTGTGTTTTCCTCGAAGGTTTCTTCTTACTTGACCGGTGTAACAGGCAGTTCCGGAGGTTTTTGGGCGATTATGCCCGGCCGTGGTTTTTAGGAAGTTCCTCATTCGTGTTCGTGATTTTTGATACAAGTTGGGAGGATCGATGACGAGAGACGATTTGATTCGAAGAATCGCAGAAGAGATGCCGGGTATTTCCATTCCTGAAGCAAGAAGGTTGATTCTTCTTTTTGTTGAAGGCATGAAAAAAGGTCTTAACGAGGCTGAAAATCTGGAGTTCAGACGGTTTGGTGTTTTTGAGGTCCATCACCGGAAGGCCCGAACTGCAAGAAATCCGAGGACTGGTGCCTCTGTTCAGGTCGGTTCCCGACGCAGTCTTGTTTTTCGTCAGGGAAAGGTTCTGAAGGCCAGAATGAAAAATCTTACAAAAAGAACAATCTGATGTTTGAAGGATTATCGCAGCGTTTTGATCAGATACTGAGGAAAATCACCGGGAAGGGCCTTCTGACGGAGTCCCAGGTTGGCGAGACCCTTCAGGAGATCCGTACAGCTCTTCTCGAAGCTGATGTGACGCTTGATGTTGTGACAAGGTTCGTTGAGACACTTCGTCAGAAGCTTGTTGGTACAGAGGTTTCTAAAGCATTGACCCCTGTCGAGACGGTTTTGAAGGAGGTTTACTCAGAAGTTGTCAGGATCCTTGGCGAAAACAAGGCAACAATACAGCTTTCATCAAAGCCTCCCACGATCATTTTTCTGATGGGGCTGCAGGGGTCAGGAAAGACTACAACCGTTGCAAAGCTTGCGTATCACTTCCGGCAGTCAGGAAAGCGTGTCTTGATGGTGGCATCTGATCTCCAGCGCCTGGCTGCTGTTGAACAGTTGCGGGTGTTGGGTGAGCAGGTTGGTGTTCCTGTCGTTTTGCCGAAAGATAATGTTACAAAGCCGAAAGACATGTACTCAGATGTCAGGCGTCGATGGATCGAAGGAATGCATGAGGTGGTGATTGTTGATACTGCCGGTCGCCTTTCAATTGATGATGAACTGATGAATGAGCTCCAGGAGTTGAAGGCATTGTACAATCCAAAAGAATCGCTTTTGGTCCTTGATGCCATGACTGGACAGGAGTCAGTTCATGTTGCCCAGACCTTTGACCAGAAAATTGGTCTTGATGGGGTGATCTTCACCAAGCTTGATGGCGATGCACGGGCCGGTGCCATCCTGTCGATCAGAAGCGTTCTTGGAAAACCGATCAAGTTTGTTGGAACCGGAGAAAAAACAGACCGGCTTGAACCTTTTTATCCTGACAGGGTTGCCTCCCGAATTATCGGAATGGGGGATATCCAGACTCTGATCGAAAAAGCTCAGCATGCAGTGACTAGGGAAGAAGCTGAGAAAATGGTTAATCGGGTTGTCAAGAACCAGATAACCTTCGATGATTTTCTGGATCAGATTCGCACGATGAGAAAAATGGGATCCGTTAATGATATATTATCGATGATTCCGGGTGCATCGAGTGTCAAGGACAAGCTGGACATGGGTGTTGTCGAGAAAGAGATGAAGAGGACTGAAGCCGTCATTCTTTCCATGACAAAAAAGGAAAGAATTTCTCCTGAGATTATTGATGGCAGCAGGAGACGCCGGATAGCATCCGGTTCGGGGACAACGGTACAGGTCGTCAATCAGGTATTGCGTCAGTTTGAGCAGGTGAGAAAAATGATGCGCACAGCCCTTAAGCCAAATGGTAAAAGAGCATTGCGTTCGATGCTTCCCTTTTAGTTAAAGGAGAGGCTTTTTGGATATTCAATTTAAGCTAAGGAGATTATTTTGTCAGTAAGAATCCGTCTTTCCCGCCTTGGAAGAAAAAAGAGCCCCATTTATCGCATCGTTGTCGCTGATTCCCGATGCCCAAGGGATGGTCGCTTCCTTGATATTGTTGGAGCCTATTCCCCAAGGGATAACGACCAGGTCACCTTCAAGACCGAAAAGCTTGAGTCATGGCTTCAAAAGGGTGCAATGCCGACAGATACGGTTGCTCGCCTTATCCGAAAGGCAAAAGTTTAACAGGAAAATGCCTGTTTTTTCGGGAGGTGATCCTTGGATAACAAGTTCGAATCAATGGATACCACACTTGTTGTCGCAAAAGTAGGGCGTTCTTGGGGACTGAAAGGTTTTTTTTTGCTCATTCACTGAGCGACAATCCTGACCGCTTTCACAACGATGTTGGTTCGACATTCGTTCTTAAGTCTCCGACAGGAGTTCTTGAGCCGAGAAAGCTTCTTGAGTGCAGACAAACGGAAGGGAAGGGTTCCTTTCTCCTGAAACTGGAGGGGATTGATTCTCCAGAGTCTGTCAAGGAGCGTTCCGGGTGGTCGATATGTTTGGGAAATGCAGCCCCCTGGGTTCCGGTCGAAGAAGATGTTTTTCTCATATCCGATCTGGAGGGGATGTCTGTGATAGATGTTGACTCCGGACAGGCAGTCGGGGTTGTTTCGGGGTTTTATGAGCGACCTGGTCAGGATATCCTGTCGGTAGACTCAAAAGGGACAGAGGTGTTGATTCCGTTTGTGGAGCCCCTGGTCCCGATTGTTGACCGAAAAGCCAGGGAGGTTCATGTTCGGTGGAAGATCTTAGATCCTTTGGCCTGATTACGCTTTTCCCGGACGCTCTTGCAGGAATGCTTGATTTCAGTATTTTAAAGAGAGCCAAGGAAAAAAATCTGGTTCGGTACCATCTCTGGAATCTGCGGGACTTTGGTACGGGGCGTTATCGCTCAACGGACGACTATCCCTATGGTGGTGGTTCGGGGATGATCCTGCGCCCTGATCCCATTTTCAGAGCAACGAGGGTGGCCTGTGCATCCCTTGCGGGGATGGATCCATCGCCTGAAGGTAGCGTGAGGCTTGTCTATCCTTCACCACAGGGAGCGGTCTTTACTCAGTCTGTGGCATGGGAATGGGCAAATGATCCGCGTCCCGTCCTGTTTTTGTGCGGTCACTATGAAGGGATCGATGAACGCGTATTGATGGCGCATCCATTCGAAGAGTGGTCGATTGGTGATTATGTTTTGACCGGAGGAGAGATCCCGGCTCTTGCCATGATTGATGCTGTGGTAAGATTGATCCCGGGGGTTTTGTCAGACCACCAGTCTGTATTGACAGAGACCTTTTCTGCTGCTGACGAGTTTGATTTTCCACAATATACTCGTCCCCCGGATTATGAGGGGATGGCGGTTCCCGAAGTTCTTCTTTCGGGACATCATCTTCGTATTCAGCAGTATCGCTCTGAAAAAGCACGTGAAAAGAGAGATCGGGTTCGCCCGGATCTCCGGGCCATTTCCAGAAAAAAATCAGAAATGGCTATTGCCCCTCAAGAACAACAAGAAAGGATTAACGGTAATGAATGTCATTGATCAAGTTGAACAGCTCTATATGAAGGAAAATCCTCCGGAGGCAAGAATCGGGGAGACAGTTCGTGTTCACCTCAAGATCGTCGAGGGTGAAAAAGAGCGAATTCAGGTTTTTGAAGGAGTCGTTATCGCTCTGAGAGGCGGCGGTACCCGGTCGATGATGACTGTCAGGAAGATTTCCTTCGGTGTTGGCGTGGAGCGCATCTTTCCCCTGCACTCTCCTCAGATCATTAAGATTGAGCGGGTGAGAGTCGGAAAAGTCAGAAGGGCGAAGCTCTACTTCCTGAGGACCAAAAAAGGTAAGGCGGCAAGACTGAAGGAAGTTGAGACCCGCAGGGAACCTAAAGCCTAGTTTTACCGTGCACAAACTGCCGGACGGTTCCCTTGAGCAATCTCTTCAGGCGAAGGGCTTTTACAGAATCGCAGCAGTTGATGAGGTCGGTCGGGGAGCTATTGCCGGTCCCGTTGTTGTTTCATGCGTGGTTCTGACTCCTTCGATCCAGGATTTCAGCGGTCTTGGGATCACTGACTCAAAAATGCTGGCACCTGCGGCTCGGGAGCGTATTTTCAAGTATCTTTCCAGATGGGCTCCCAGCTATGGTTTTGGTGAATCGTCCGTTGAAGAGATTGATGCGATCAATATCAGGGAAGCGACTTTTTTGGCGATGACGAGGGCCCTCGCTTCTTTAAAAGAGATCCCTGACCTGCTGCTTGTTGACGGAAACGAATCGATTCCGATCCGTTTCCTCTCCGGTACTCCTTATGAAAGTCTTGAACAGCTTTCCGTCATCGGCGGTGACCGCTGCGTTCTCTCCATTGCTGCCGCTTCCATAATGGCAAAAGTCACACGTGACCGTCTGATGGTTGCTTGCGATCTTTCCTATCCGGATTATTGTTTTGCAAAGAACAAAGGCTATGGCACACCTGAACATAGGGACCAAATGAGGAAAAATGGTCTCACCCCCTTGCACCGCAAAACCTTTTCCCGGACTTTTCTCTCACCAAAATGACGCTCGCTCTTATCCTGTTTTTCTCGAAAACTATTTGCTTTTGGGAGATTGTATTTTGAGCTCTCGTTCCGGATACAATCAAGATAGCGCCAAATGCTCTCAAACCTTTGCTCAGGGGAATCTTCAGGGATGATTAGATCGTACTCTTTTCTCAGGCAATTTATTTCGATCATCTTCTTTTCCCTTTTTTTTTCAATTTTTCTTTGGGGAGTCTCATCATTTCTGATGATGGAGAAGATCAGGCATTCTTCCCTGGAAAATACGCATATGGTCATTGTTCTCGACCAGAACACGACAAATGCTGACTATCAAAAAATCTATGGACAGCTATCGTTTATAACGACCAGTATCAAGCCATTGTCTCTTGATGAAGTGAATCAGTTTGCCCGCTCATCTTCAGGTTCGCGCCTTTCTGATTCAGGAAAAAAAATGATCCTCCTGAATCTTCTGATGGGAAAAAACGCGGCAGGGCAAAGAGTCACTCTTTCCGAACAGATCCTTTCCGTGCATAAAATTCTTGAGGGCAACAAACATGTTCTCCTGGTCGAGGACAATTTGCCATGGGCTGAAAAGCTTGATTCCCTTGATGCCTTGATGGTGCATGCTAAACGGGCCGGAATGATGCTTTTTGGACTTTTTCTCTTGTTATTGCTTCTTTTTTGGAGTTTTCTTTTTCCCGCCCGGGAAAAAGTTGAGGATTCCATGGAACATCAAGAGAAGTCCTTTTGGAAAAATTCGCCTTCAGCTCCGGCATTATCCTCAGGACAAGGGTTGCGCCTGGGGTTCTTTTCCGCCTTGGGAGCCTGTATCCTTCTTTTTCTGGCTCACCCGGCTCTTTATAGCCCCTCGCTGGACCCATTCGTTTCAGCAGGTCCTGCGGGCATTCATTCAACTTGGGCTTATTATTTCTTTTCTTTTCCGGTTATGGGCGGGGGGCTTGGGTGGCTGTCTTTTCAGTTGGGAAAAATCTGGCGCAGGGTATTGCACTGATCCTTCTTTCTTCTTTTCTTGCTCCTTGTATTGATGTATCCCTTGCATCAGAGACCCGTCATTCGATCAGGGCGTTGCAGAAGGAGCTGGATCAGCATCGCATCGAGTATAAAAGATTAAGGAGAGAGTGGATCCTGAATCATAAAAAAGAAATCCGATTCCGTACCAAAGGACAGGATTTAAGGTATAGAATCCTTGAACTGAAAATGGACAAGGAGAACCTGCACGTCAAAATTGAAAATGCCAGAATTAACCTCATCAGGATGAACCGGAAGCTTGGCCTGATCAATACCAGGATCTCCTCCGAGAAAGTATTGCTTGAAAACGACCGGGACCAGTTGAAAAAAACCCGATTTGCCTATCTCTCTGATGCTTTGAAGGGGTATCTTGTCCAGCTTGACCAAGCCCCTTCGCCTCTCTTTTTCAGGGTTGCACTACTCTCTCTTTCTTCCCGTCAAAGCGCACTTTCCAGAAGAATAGACATAGAGAGGGATCATGAGATCAAGTCTCTTGATGAGCTCGCTTTGTGGCGGAAGAAAAAAAATCGGCTTTTATCCGAAAGAAAAAGGACGATCCGAAAGGAATCTCAAGAAAGAGCAAGAATGAATTCCATGCGGGGTGAACTTGCCCATCTCCTAGCAATGGAACGGAAGTTAAAGAAAAATGATACACGCATTCAGATAAAAAAAAGACACTTGCTGCATCTGATCCAGCATCTTGAGGCAGCCTCTTCCCGCTACAAAACCCGTTTCCACGCCCTTAAACGTCTGCACCTCAGGGCAGGGAGCCTCAGATGGCCACTCAGAGGGGAGATTGTTGAAGCCTTTGGTCGCTTCCATGACGGAATTGATATTGGTGTTCACCAAGGGGAGAAAATTCACGCCTCCGGTGATGGGCAGGTGATCTTTGCCCGCCACTACACAGGGTATGGCCAAATGGTAATCATTGATCACGGAAATCATATCTATTCTCTTTACGGTCATCTTGGACGAATTGCAGTGAAGAAGGGAGAGCTGGTGAATAAGGGCCATGTTATCGGCTATGCGGGAGGTGGCGGATCCCACGGGAGGGATACACTCTTTTTTGGTCTGACTCATGGTGGAAACCCCGTTAATCCTGTTCCATACCTTTCAAGATAATCACTTTTCTTCTTAACTCCCTTGCCCATTGGGCAATAGGGTGATAATCTGAAAAGAGTCAGTTCTGGAATTATTAAAAATGGCACTTCCTCTTTTTCTTCTGTAGTATCCATTTCTGCTGGGATTTTTTGTTGCTGGTCACCAGATCCTTGGTAATGATGGGATGTTGAGGTCAAGTGAGATTGTCTCCGGTAGATCATATGGAGGTGTGTTGAGAGATGGGGAAAAACCATGAAACCCTATAAAAGAAGGATCGTGATAGAAAATGTGGAAGATGGTCATGAAAACCAGTAGGGTTTTTCTCGTTCTGGCAATTGGCATTCTTGTCGGTGGTGTCGGCCATGCTGTTTTTGCGGATGGTGGGACAGATAAATCATTGAAGGTCCTGTCGATGGTCTATTCCCTGATCCAGAAGGATTACGTGGATCCCCTCTCGGGAAAGCCGGTTTTGACCTCTGCGATCAAGGGAATGGTCGCATCACTTGATCCCCATTCCGAGTATATGACTCCACAAGAATATCATGAGCTTGAAATTGATACGAAAGGTCAGTTTGGCGGAGTTGGTATCAAGATCACGACAAGGGGGACAAAGATCATTGTCCAGTCCCCGATTCCAAATGCTCCGGCGGAACGAGCTGGCATCAAGGCAGGCGATGAAATTGTCAAGGTCAACGGCTTGTCGACGGAAAAGCTGGGTCTGGCCCAGTCGGTTCACTTGATGCGTGGACGGGTTGGAACTGCCGTTACATTGACAATCCGGAGAAAAGGTGTCTTTGAGGCCAGGGACTTCAACGTTGTGCGGGAAGTAATCCAGATTCATACGGTCAAGGCAAAAATGATATCTCCGACCATCGGATACATCCTTGACCGGGAGTTTTCGGAAAACAATGCCCGGGACATGGGAAAAGCCATTGTCGAACTGAGGAGTCAGGGCATGAAGGCCCTGATCATCGATCTCAGGAATAATCCTGGTGGTTTGCTTAACGATGCGGTTGACTCTGCGTCTCTTTTTCTTCCGGAACACAAGGTGGTCGTTTCCATGAAAGGCCGTCGACAGTTCCATGCATTCCATGCCAGAAATGAAAAACCATTTGAACATTTTCCTATTGTCGTTCTGGTAAATACCGAGTCTGCGTCGGCAGCGGAAATTCTCTCCGGAGCGCTCCAGGACTACCATCGGGCAACGATCCTCGGAACCCAAAGCTTTGGAAAGGGCTCTGTCCAGACTATTCTGCCCCTGTTTGATGGCTCTGCCTTGCGTTTGACCACGGCCCGCTACTTCACTCCCTCCGGTCGTTCGATTCAGGACTATGGAATTACTCCGGATGTTATCGTCAAGGAGGTTATTCCCAAAGGGATGAAATCGATCAAGGTTCCAAGAGAAGTGGACCTGAAGCATCACTTCCTGAATCCTGACGGGGCGGAGGCAACGATCCATATCCCCAAATCCAATGTCCAGTATCACTTGCCTCTGGGCAGGATTCCAATGAAGGATGATACCCAGGTTCAGGCGGCAATACGCATTCTGGACAAGGATCTTCTGGCATCACGCTAGCCTTGTTGTTCTCTGTCATGGGAAGGGAGGAAACAGATGTTTCCTCCCTTTTTTATTTTTAGCGGAACGATTCGTGTGCTCAGGCGAGAGGAGTGGTAAAGCTCCTCTTGCAAAGGAAATGGAGCTCTGGTATTCTATTATCACTCATGAGGGGTGAGTGCTAATCACCACAAGAGAAGCGTTATTCATCTTAAAGGAGGAGTGTCAATGAAGTTCAAGCCGTTGAAAGATCGCGTGTTCGTTAGCTATTCCGAGGAGGCCGAGAAAACACAGGGTGGTCTTTATATCCCTGATGCGGCAAAAGAGAAGCCCCAAAAAGGCAAGGTCGAAGGAATCGGCGACGAAGTGAAGTCGGTCAAGGTTGGCGAAGTTGTTCTTTTCGATAAATATTCCGGTTCAAAGATTACGATGGAAGGGACTGAGTATCTGATCCTTAAGGAAGAGGATATCCTCGGGGTCTTGACTGCCTGATCCCTTTTGCGGATTGGTCCTGTTTTCTTTCTTCGTCATTCTTTCTGTATCTAAATGATATCTAACTTTTCAGGAGGTTTTGTTAAATGGCAAAGCAGATGAGCTACAGTGAAAGCGCTCGTTCCTCGATTCTTCGTGGTGTGACCGCTTTGGCCGATGCGGTTAAGGTAACGTTGGGACCAAAGGGCAGAAATGCTGTTATTGAGAAGAAGTTTGGCGCCCCTACCATTACAAAGGATGGCGTGACCGTAGCCAAGGAGATCGAACTTAAGGATCCCTTTGAAAATATGGGTGCTCAGCTTGTAAAGGAAGTTGCGTCCAAAACAAGCGATATCGCTGGCGATGGAACCACAACAGCTACTGTTCTGGCTCACGCAATCTATCGCGAAGGCGTCAAGAACGTTACTGCTGGTGCCAATTCGATGGACCTGAAGCGGGGGATTGATCTTGCTGTTCAGGCTGTTATCGCAGAACTGAAGAAAATGTCCAAGCCGTGCCAGGACAAGAAGGAAATTGCCCAGATTGCAACCATTTCAGCCAATAATGATCCTGAAATTGGCCGCTTGATCGCAGATGCAATGGACAAAGTCGGCAAGGACGGCGTTATCACTGTTGAAGAAGCAAAGAGCATGACGACATCTCTTGATGTTGTTGAAGGTATGCAGTTTGACAGGGGCTATACCTCCCCCTACTTCATCACTGATCAGGATCGGATGGAAGTGAGTCTTGAAAATCCATACATCCTGATTCATGAGAAAAAAATCAGCAGCATGAAGGATCTTCTCCCGATCCTCGAGCAGACCGCCAAGATGGGCAAGCCAATCCTGATCATTGCAGAAGAAGTTGAAGGCGAGGCACTTGCAACGCTCGTTGTGAACAAGCTTCGTGGCACACTTCAGGTTGCCGCAGTCAAGGCCCCTGGTTTTGGTGATCGCAGAAAGGCCATGCTTGAAGATATCGCAGCACTGACCGGTGGTACAATGATTGCCGAAGATCTTGGCATCAAGCTCGAGAGCATCAAGCTCACCGATCTCGGCCGTGCAAAGAGAGTGACCATCGACAAGGATAATACAACCATCGTCGAAGGTGCTGGAGAGCACTCCAAGATTCAGGCTCGTGTAAAGCAGATCAAAAATCAGATTGAAGAGTCCACTTCTGACTATGATCGCGAAAAGCTTCAAGAGCGTCTTGCCAAAATTGTTGGTGGCGTTGCCGTTATCAATGTCGGTGCCGCAACAGAAACTGAAATGAAAGAGAAGAAAGCCCGTGTTGAAGATGCCCTTCATGCAACCAAGGCAGCCGTGGAAGAGGGTATTGTCCCGGGCGGCGGCGTTGCACTTCTTCGTTCGATCGAGGCATTGAACTCCGTTCAGGCCAGTGGTGACCAGATGATCGGTGTCAACATTATCCGGCGTGCTCTTGAAGAGCCTCTTCGCCAGATTTCCCAGAACGCAGGGCTTGAGGGTTCCGTTGTTGTTCAGCGTGTCCGCTCTGAGAAGGGAATGATGGGATTTGATGCAGCTTCAGAGACCTACGTTGACATGATTCAGGCCGGTATCATTGACCCGACAAAGGTTACCAGGTCAGCACTTCAAAATGCGGCATCTGTTTCAAGCCTGATGCTGACAACAGAAGTCATGATTGCTGATATTCCGGAAAAAGAGCCCAAGGCACCTGCAATGCCAGGTGGCGGCATGGGTGACATGTATTAATTTCCAGGCGGTTACAATGTCTGGATCTCCGTTCCTGAAAAGAGGAAGACAGAAATGTCTTCCTCTTTTTTTTACGGCAGAACATACTTCTGTCCGGACAAACATCTCTTTCTTTCGGGATCAAGTGGCATTGTGGCATTCATCCCCCTCTTGGCAAAGAACGCCTAAGAGGGGGTATTCTGCCTTGAGTACTGATAAAAAAGGATTGGGACCATAACCCATTCCTGAATGTTTTGAGACTTGCTCCGGAGTCTTGGGGGTGCTCCCGGATCCATCCGTGGGGAGCAGTCACGAGAGAGATTTTTGTTTGACAGTCCCGTGATTCGCCCCATACAATAGGGGGATAGGTGATTGCTCGCGATTTCCTTAGAGATTTCTTAACATGGTGCAGGCTTTCTGAAAATGGAGAGGTTTTCCTGTCGGAAACTTCTTGTCGTTGATCAGGGTCGGCGTTTTTTTTACGCAGCAAGGGAGGATTCATGGCAGGATCGGTAAAAGAGGTTGGTAGTCAGGATTGGGAGAAAGACGTTCTTGGTTCGAAGGGGCTGATGATGGTCGATTTTTGGGCGCCATGGTGCGGTCCTTGTCGTTCGGTTGCTCCAATTGTCGAAGAACTCTCTGTTGAATATGCAGGCAAGGTCCAGTTTGTAAAATTAAATACCGATGACAATCAGGATATCGCTGTCCGCTATCAGGTGATGGGTATCCCAACCTTGATGTTCTTTAAGGATGGGCAGATCGTCGACAAAGTCGTTGGTGCACAAAGCAAGAAAAACTTCAAAGATAAAATCGATACCCTTCTTGCTTCATAACAGGTGTTGATGCCTCAAATAATCGGGTGCTGCTTTTTTCTCGGCACCCGATTATTCCCCTTCCTTATTCCCCAGGGATCTTCTTGATGCTTGAATTTCTCAACATCCGCTCAATTGCAACAATCGATCAGAACATGCTTTCTTTTGGCCCTGCACTGACCGTTGTCACAGGGGAAACAGGGGCGGGAAAATCATTGTTTGTTGATGCGATTGATTTTATTTCTGGCGGAAAACCGAAAGGGTTGAGTATCAGGCCTGGTTATAGTGAGGGAATCGTCGAGGCAGGCTTTTCTCCTTTCGAAACCGTTCCGGACTTTATGAAAGATCTTGTTTCTGAAGATGAGGACATTGTTGTTCGCCGTGTCCTTCTCGAAAACGGAAGGACCCGACAAACGATCAATGGCCATTTTGCCTCGATCGGCCAATTGCAGGAGCTCGGTCGGGTTTTGCTTGATATTGTCGGGCAGGGTGAAGGCTCCCGACTTCTGGACCCGCGTGTTCATCGGAAGATTCTGGACTCCTTTTCAGATGCTGATTTCCTCGTTGAAGAATATGAGCTCATTCGTGCGGAACGAAAGTCGCTTTTGGGTGAGCTTGAATCCCTTCTGGCCGCAGAGCAGGAGCTGCTGTCAGAAAAGGATAGCCTGATGGAAAAAATTGATGACCGCAATCTTCTCTCCCCGGTTGAAGGTGAGTGGTTTGAGCTCGCGGATCTTCTTTCGGCACACCATCATGCCAAAGAACTTGAAACATGCGTGGGGAACATCCTGGATACCGTTTACGATGGCGAAATTTCTGTTCTGGGACAATTGAGGCATCTGGATGCGAGTTTAAGCCGTTTGACCGATTACGATAGTCGTCTTTTGGGGCTCAAAAAGCTTCTGGAAGAGTCGATGGAGTCTTTGCGGGAACTTTCGGGGAATGCCAGAGGCTATCTTTCAGGTCTCGACTTTGACCCGCAAGAGGCGTTGAGGATCGAGTCCAGATTCGATCTGTATCAGCGTTTGTCGAGAAAGTACAGGGTAGAGCCTCAGGATTTATGGGGCTTTTTTTCGACGCTGACTATTCCTCAATCGGACGATATCGAATCTCGGATCGCAACCATTCGATCTAAAATTGCAGCTCTGGAGGATGAGCTTTTTCAGATCTCCTCAATGATCCGGGAAAAGCGAATTGAGGGAGGCCGGAAGCTTGAACCGATGATGAAAGATCGTCTGGCAAAGCTCAAACTGGAAAATGCGATCTTTATCGTTGACCGGATGGACCTTCCCCAGGGAGATTTTCCTCCGGGGGGAGCAGACTCTGTCCGGTTCCTTTTTTCTGCGAATCCGGGGATCCCTCCCAAACCGCTTGACGAGGTCGCTTCAGGCGGTGAAATCTCGAGACTCATTTTGGTTCTGAAATGGATCCTTTCGGACAGGGATGCCCAATCAACGCTTGTTTTTGATGAGGTCGATTCCGGAATTGGCGGAGAGGTCGGAGAGGTTCTGGGGGATCTTCTTTCAGAGATTGCCCGCCATCGGCAAGTTGTGACGATTACCCACCTGCATCAGGTTGCAAGGAAGGGAAATGATCACCTCCTTGTCCAGAAAAATCTCGTTGGTGATGCTGTTCAGTCTTCTATCGTGAAGATCGAAGGAGAGGAACGCGTAGGAGAGATTGCCCGCATGTTGGGAGGGGACACAATGTCCCCCTCGACTCGGCTTCTTGCCAGAGAGCTTTTGCAGGATCGCCTGCCTCAATAGAGTCGATCCGAAAACGATCTGGACTTGCCTATGGATGGTTCCTGATGGTGTTCAGAATCTTTTTCATGTCGGCGCCAAGTCTTTCCAGATCTCCACTCCTCAGGGCGCTGTCCGCATCTTTTTCGAGGGAATGGAGCTCGGCCCATCCATCATGGGTTCTTCTTGATGAAATCTCCCGCTTTTGTGGCTCGATCTTCTGACTCACGGGACTGTTCTCAAAAAGGGCATTGATCGCTTCAGAAAGCGTCTTTCTCATGACAACCCGGTCTCCCATGGAAACAATGACTCTCCTGAGTTCAGGGAGGGCTCCCTGGCTGGTTGCTTCAAGATAAAGAGGCTCGACATAGAGCAGTGTCCCTGCAACGGGAATGATTAAAAGTGTTCCCCTGACAACGTGAGATCCTTGCTGGTTCCATAACGTGAGCTGTTTTGATATGGGGCCGCGTTGGTCTATGCGTGCCTCAATCTGGTCAGGTCCATAAATAAGTCTCTCTTTCGGGAAGGTATAGACCTTCATTCCTCCAAGATGGCTGCCGTCTGATCGTCCCACCAGCCATGCAGAGAGATTTTGTCTCTGGGATGGGGTATAGGGGAGCATAAGGACGTATTCTTCTTTTGCGGACCCCGGAAGTCTCATGACGGTATAATAGGGGCTCATCGGCTCTTCGTTCCTTGACGGCAGGGACCAGAGGTCTTCCCTGTTAAAAAAAGTATGCGGATCTGTCATGTGATAAGACTCGTACACTCTGGCAAGAATTGAGAAAATCCCCGGTGGGAAGCGAAGATGGCTTTGAAGATCTGGCCCCATCATTTCCATTGGTTTGTACAGATCCGGGAAAATGGCCCGGTATGTCGCAATCATGGGGTCGCTGGGGTCCGTCACATAAAAGGTTGGGACTCCCGACTGGGGATCGACAATGATCCTGACCGGGTTGTGAATCATGTTGATTTCCCTGTGCCAGCTTCTCAAGGCCGGCAAATGACCACCCGAGAAGTGGGACCTGGCATTGATCATGGCGAGAGGTCCGGGAACCTCCTTCGAGTAGGGAACATGGGATGATGTCGTATAAGCATCAATCATCCAGAGGAGACGGCCATCGGAGGTTACAAGAGGGACAGGGTCCGGATCCAGCGTCAGGTATGGAGCCAGGTTATGGACGATTGTAAAGATATTTCGATGAATCAGGATCCGGCTTTGTGGTCCAATCGCATCAGAGAGGAAAATCTTGGGAGTTCCAAAGTGATAGCTGAACAGGATTTTCCTCATGGTCGACGATAATTTTATCCCACCTGTTCCCGCATAGTGGTTGTAGACGTTTTTGTTCCCGCTTGGGTAATCAAACTCCCCTACCTGTGTATTGACGATCGCATAAGGCAGATTTCTGTCTGCAAAATAGATTCTGGAGTGTTTGAGCGGAAGACTGGCCGGTGTTTCCGGGGGGATGTTCCTGATCCAGAAAAGAGGCAGTCCTTCATCGGTTACCCGATTGACAGGTGCCATGATCAGCCCGTGTCCATGGGTATAGGCCAGATGCAGATTGATCCAGTTGGGGGATGGGAGATTGGCATAGGAGAGCTCTCTGGGTGCCAGAAGAACTTGCCGGAGCTGTCCGTTCACCATATATCTGTCAGGTGCCAGCAACGGGAACTGGTAATAGGTTCTTATTTGTTGTAGCTGTCTTACCGTGGTCAGAAGCGGGCGATGGTCCCATAGGCGGATATTGTTGATGGTCGGGGCATTTTTTTCAAAATCCTGCTGTGTGGGTGTTTTAAGCTCAGAGATATGTTCAATGGCCACACGGTCCAGACCGTAGGACATTCTGGTCCACTGGATATTTTTTTCGATATAAGGTTTTTCCCGGTGGAACTGGTCGGGCAGGACGACAAATCTTTCAAGCATATCCGGGTAAATAACCGCGCCGATAAAGTATGAGGCAAAAGCGGTGGTTCCAAGTCCTAGTGGGAGGAGAAGCTTTGACTCGGATAAGGCTGCCACAAAACAGGAAGCAGATGTCAAAAACGCCAGGATTGCCGTGAACAGGAGTGCCGGGATCGTTGAATGTGTTTCCGTATATCCCGGACCTGTGATCATTTCATGCGTTTTGGTCAGAAGATCATAGCGTTCGAGGAAAACGGAAACTCCCAGGGAGGCGATCGCTGTTCCAGAAAGGAGGAGAAAGCGTTTCCTGTAGGCGGGTTCAAATGAAATTCCTTGTGGCGACAGCCTGAGAAAACCGGTCAGTCTTCCCAAAATCAATGAAACAATGACTGAAAGAAGCAGAATTGTCGTTAAAAAGGTGATGAGTGGCTCGATAAGCGGCAAGTCGAAGAGGTAAAAGGAAAGGGGGTGATGAAAGACCGGATCGGCAGGTCCTCCCTGTGTCGATTTAAAAGCGGAAAGAAATGAAAGGGCCATGTTCGGGTCGGAAAATCCTTCCCCGACAAAAATGGATATCAGAAAAATGGCGATCTGGAGAATTTTCCTGATGGCTGTGACCGGAATTTCCTGGAGTCTTGGTCCTATCCGGATGGTTATGGACGGAATTTTCCCTGGAATTGTCCTCAGTGCGGCAGACAGGGCCATAAAAAAGAGGCTGCCAAAAATGACGCCTGAAAACAGTCTGGCCCAGAAATAGGTCCAGAATATGGATAGGGCTTTGAGAGAAGAAAACCACAGGTAGTCGACCGATTCGTCCATGAGTGTTTCGATGGTCCACCCGGAACCAATCAAAAGGACGAGTAGCAGCCATGGGCCATTTTTGACGAGACGATTCATGATTTGCCTCTGGAGAGTGTGGGGTGAGCGTCAGACGATATTGATCAGCCTGTTTGCTGAATCAAGACCGTCGAGTGTGGCCCCTGTTTCGCGCATGAGGATCAGGTGGTCCAGAACGGTTTGGGTAATCTCTTCCCCCGGAATGAGAAGAGGAATTCCAGGAGGGTAAACGGTCACGATGTCTGCGGCGGTTTTTCCAAGTGCTTCTTCAAGGGGAACGGAATGATGTCTTGAGAAAAAGGCCTCTCTGGGATTAATTCGCGAAGAGGCAATGGCATAAGGAGGTTTGACATTGATTGGCTCTACCGTCTTCGAGGAGAGGGATTGATGGGAAATGGCCTCCATGGCCCGGACAAGCCGGTCGAGATCCTCCCTGTGGTCTCCAATGCTGACAATGACCAGAACATGGTGCAGGTCGGCCATCTCAACCTGAATCCCGAATTCATGGTTCAGTTTCTGTGAGACCTGGTAGCCTGTGAGTCCTATCCCCTTGACACCAATCGCGAGCTTGGTCTCATCGAGATCATTGTCGCCGCCTGAGGCGGCCTTGACTTCGTTGCGATCAATACAGGTCAGTCCAGGTATTTTACGAATCTTCTCCCGGGCTTTTCTGGCCAGGTCGATTGCCTTGGTCAGAAGCTTTTTTCCTTCCGTGGCCATCTGCATGCGAGCCAGATCAAGAGACGCCATCAGGATATAGGAAGGACTGGTTGTCTGGAGATACCGAAGGACGCTGGTCAGGCGTTCGATATCAATATTTGACTTTTTTGCGTGCAGAATTGATGCCTGTGTCATTCCGCCAATGATCTTGTGGGTGGATTGAACACAGAGGTCGGCATTTGACGACATTGCGCTTGGCGGAAGGTCATCATGAAAATGAAGATGCGGGCCATGAGCTTCATCCACAAGAACGGTAACGCCACGACGGTGGGCTTCTTCAATGATAAGGGGAAGATCGACCGTTACCCCGTAGTAATTCGGGGAGGTCAGGAAAAGTTTCTTGGCCTCCGGATGGTCGTCCATGGCCTGAACGATGGTTGATGTCCGGTCATTGAGAAGCAGGTCGCAGTCTGGCGTTGATTCAAGAGGGATAAAAACAGGTTTGCAGTCGGTCATGATCAAGCCCGAAACCACCGATTTGTGCAGGATCCTGGTGAGAAGGATCGGTTCGCCAGGGCTCATCACCGACAGAATCATTGCCTGATTCCCGCCGGAAGTCCCATTGACGAGAAAGAAGGACTGGTCAGCCCCATAGATATCTGCGGCAAGCTCTTGCGCTTCTCTTATGACTCCCCTTGGTTTCTGCAGGGAGTCCACTTCATCAAGGCAGGTCAGGTCGATGGAAAAGACCTTTGGCCCGACAAATTTTCTGAAGCGGGTGGAGATCCCTTTTCCGCTTTTGTGGCCTGGTGTGTGGAAGGAGACCTTCCTGCTTTCGGCAAGAGCAACCATCGCATCAAATAAAGGTGTCCGATTATGATCGTAGGGGGTCATGTCAGCCGATTAATGGTAAGAGAATATGGGGCGGTTGTCCTCGATCACCACATTCGCGGAAGCAAGTTCCTGGCGAATATGCTTCGGGAGGCTGAAGAGCCCCTGATGGCAGATGCCATCGTAGAAATCATTGGTGCCCTGCATTCTCTCGAGGATCATCGAATCGATGCTGTTGGTGTCAAAGCGCCTTGGATCCCTGTCCTTGCTTGCAACGATAAATCCCCAGGGAAGACCGAAAGACGGAATGAATGCCTGGTAAGGAGCAACGACGGGGAAGACCGCCGAAAGGGTCTGGAAAACCGCACCGAAGTTGAACAGATAAGGGATCGCCGCTGTGCCGGCCTGAAGGGAAAGCGTTCCTTCGGGGCTCAGGTGGGAGACCGCAATCTGATAGAACTCCCTTGTGTAAAGGAGGTATGCAGGACCTTCCTCGACAGGTTCGGAGAGGTCAGTGATGATCACATCAAAGGTATCCTTTGACTCCTCAAGGTACTTTCTGGCATCGGTTGCGATCACGACGGATCTCTGGTCGTCAAAGGATCCCTTGTGCCACTCCGGAAGATGTCTCCGGCTCAGTTCGATGACCTGGTCGTCAATATCGACCATGACAGCCTGGCGTACGGTCTTGTGGCGGAGTACCTCTCTCAGGGTTGCGCCTTCGCCGCCTCCGATGATGAGCACCTTTTCTGGTCTGGGATGAGTGAGCATTGCAGGGTGAACCAATGCTTCGTGATAAATGAACTCATCAACCGAGGTGGACTGCATCTTGTCGTCAAGAATGAGACATGTGCCAAAAGCCCCGGACCGGAGAATGTCCATTTTCTGGAAATTTGTCCTGAGGGATACGACGAGCTCAGAGAGTCCGTGCATATGTCCCAGATAGGGTGAGGAGTACTCAATATACCACTTCGAAGTCCGAGGCTCGCTCATGATCAACCGTTTCCTCTCCTGGCAATGTTTCTTTTGATGTTGGGGCCTTTCCGGCATCTTCTGACTTGTGCGGACGGTGAATGTTGTCTATTCCGATAATTCCCCGCTTGACTTCATGGATGCTCGGATTCCTTGAGGCAAAAGCCTTTGCAAGCGCGATGGCAGCGACCTCGGGTTGCAATGTGTCTCCACATGTAAAGACATCGACCGCGGCATATTTATATTCTGGCCACGTGTGGATCGCAAGGTGAGATTCGGCAATAACAACCACCCCACTGATACCAAAAGGGCTGAATTCATGAAACTTGAAATCAACAATTGTTGCTTGGGCATCACGGGCAGCAGAAAGCATGGCTTCCTGTACAAACTGAATGTCGTTCAATCCATCATTCTGGCAATCTTTGAGGTCAACGAGAAGGTGTGTGCCGAGAGCGTGCAATTCTTTCCTCCAATCTTTGGGCTAGGTCAGCCCAAATCCCTTGGGCCAGACAAAATGAAGACCCCATCCCATCAAAGAAAAGGACGAAATCGTCTCCAGATTATCGTTTAAGGGAATTAAACAAAAACTTTCCTGCCACATCCAATCGAACCTTCCGGCCGACATTTTGTGAACTCCTGTGTTTTTCCGGTCGTCAAATAAGATGCGGGGCGCCCGAAAGGAATTGACCGGATCTGTCTCTCGGCTCCCACTGTGAATTCTCAGGGCTTTTGGCCCTCATGTCAAACAGCGGCAATATCATACTCTTTTATTGTGTTAATTCAATACGTAGTTGAATGCTGGTTTGGTTGTTTATTAAGGATATGTTGAATTTTGATTTATATGGTTTAATGAAAGGGTCCCGGGGGGCATTCGGAGAGTTGTCTTGGGCAAATGCCTCCCGGGATCTCAGCGACAAGGGGAAAGTGGTCTATTTGACCGCCCAGGAAATAACCGGTTCGGTGTTGATGCGGTTGGCAAAATCCTGAAGAAATGTTGCAAATGGAACAAGGGCGATCTGCTGGCTGTGGCGGATCCGAACTTTCACATAAAGTGACTTGTCACCCTTGACAAATGTTCCGACGTCCTGAAGCTCGACCCATTTTCCATGAAAAAGGTCCTTGATCATCATGGAGACAAAAACGCCTCTGTCAAAGACTCCGTGATGGATCAGGTGTCCTTTTTTGTCATAGGACTTGACGACGATGCCATCGAGAAGTCTTGGTTCGTTTCTGGGGTGCCAGAAGCGGAACGTGACCTCATTGGCATTTTTGAAAATAGCATTGTTCGGAATGGTGACCATTCTGCCACTGGGGTCCTTGTAGGGCTTCTTCTTCGTGATGTCAATGAAGAGGTCTTTATAATTGATGATGTGACTTTTGGAGAAGATTGTTCTCCCGTCGAATGTTTTGATGCCTTTGTTCGAAACCATCAAAACTCCGGTGGTCTGCTTTGCGGGAGAAGGTGACGGAGCAAGGAGCATGGTGGAAACAGAAAGTGCCGCCACTGCAAGAATCTGTGCAACGCGTCCCGTCTTCTTTTTTGGTGCCTGATTCAAAAATTTCATGGAAGCTCCTTTTTCGTTCCAAAAGGTTTTTGATTGTTTGATTTTGTTGGCTAACTCCACCTGATTGCAGTCTAGCACGAATTTTTGGCTGGATCGCAACAATGAAACAAGGTGAAACATCCTGGTGGTCATTTTCAGAACGCGGGATTCTCTCTGCTGTTTGCCGCTTGTTTTTTCGGTGGATGCAACGTCTGGAATCGAAGAAAATGTCCTTGCCATGGAAGAAAACTTCTGTCAGACTTGGCGATGGGATTTCTTTGTGTCCTGTTTTTTATCTGGTCTGGGGCATCAATTATTACTATTACGGCAAAGGAGTCATTCGTGCGTTCTCTTGGCTATCTCAGGGGATTCTGTGGTATGTCCATTTTTGGTATTCTTGCTGTTGCCGCAGGCTGTTCCTCCGGTGGACCGTCTTATTCATTGATCGAATCCACCGGCGATGATGCGACTGGTCCAGGAATCCATTGTGCCGTTGACCATGTCTGCGCCATCGAGCTCAGGTCCGGACAGCGAATCCGAGACATGCAGGTCGGTTCGGCAAGCGGCTGGACCATTACGCGCTCAACCTCCGGAGAAAATGAGACATCACGCTCTGTTCTGATGATCGAGGCAACCGACAAGGCCAGAAAAAGCAATATCCTGATCACAACAAATGAAGGTACCCTGAATTTTCAGTTGATTCCTCTGAAAAACAAGGCCCACTAACCTGTCAGAAGCGAACGCTTCTCTCCCCCTTGAAAGAGCCGATGATGTCCAACGCCGCTTTTATTCCCTTCCCGTCCCGCGAGATCCCCTATGTCAGAATTAACGGTGTTCTGGTCGATCCCCAGCTATGGCTGACGGTCTATGACTGCAATGTCACGACACAGAATTGTCATTCAATGTGTTGTTACCGGTCGAATATTTTGGCTCCTGGGGAGGCAGAGCGCATTTTTCCCCATATGGAAGGAATCCTTCCTTATATGACTCCCCAAAAGCAGAAAATCTTCGAAAAAAAAGGGACTTTTGTTGCGGATTGTCGAACCCAATGTCCTGACGGATGCGAGCTTGACGGTGATGAGGTCCTCGCCATGGCCCGTGCGATCAGTCTTGAGTCCGACTATCGCTGCAACGAGATTGTCCGAAAGGGTGGTGAAGGTGGGGAGGAGATGGATTCCTGCATTTTCCTGACAAAGAACGCCCAGATGGAAAATGTCTGCTCGATTCACGCCTACGCCATCGACCAGGGGATGAACTGGATGGCCCTGAAGCCCCTTGATTGCGTTCAGTACCCTCTTGGAATCTACCAAAAGGATGGCGAAACAATCCTCCGCTCCCAGTCAACGCCCTACCTTTCTCATCTCCCCTGCCATGACAGCGGGCTTGGTCCGCTTATGTACCGTTCGATGGAAGGGACTATCCGGTTTCTGATGGGGGATGAGTTCTATCAGGCACTGGACCAGCATGTTCTTAGCCTCGGTTTGTAAGATTTATCCTGGAGAGATGGGTTTCAGGCGGTTCTGATGAAGTGGGTCTATACCGTATTCGGCCTGGGGTATTTTCCTTATGGGCCCGGGACGATAACCAGCCTGGCGACAGTCGTCGCCTGGGCTTTTTTTCCGGGTGCCAGTTTTATGGCGAACCTGTTTCTGATTGCCGCTGTCTTTGCCATTGGTCTTTTTGCAAGCCATAAGGCTGTTGCGGAACTCTCCGACCCGGATCCTTCCTGTGTTGTCATAGATGAAGTTGCCGGTCAGCTTGTTGCTCTTTCCCTGCTTCCCCGTTCGGCATCCGGAATGGTGCTGTCGTTTCTCCTGTTCCGGTTTTTCGATATCAGAAAGCCCTGGTTTATTGCCGATCTGGAAAGATTGCCGGGAGGGTTTGGCATTATGGCAGATGATGTTGTTGCCGGCTTGTTTGCCGGACTCATTGGCCAGATGATCTTTTTTGTTTTGACAAAGGGAGTTTTTTTCCATTCCCTTTTCTAAATGAGGTCGGGTCTTCTACTTCAACCCGGAGGGACTTTTGGTGTAAAATGGAGAACCTGATCAGGATCAACGAGAATTTTGTCCGGAAGTCACATCTGTTTTGAGCGTTGTATTTGAGTGCTCAATGGTAATGGAAAATTGCGGAATACCTGCTGGTATTTCGGAAGGGGGAATGTTGGCTGAAGAAAAAGATGTGAATCGTCAAAGGTCATTGGAACTTGCTTTGTCCCAGATTGAAAAACAGTTTGGCAAAGGTTCGATCATGCGTCTGGGAAAAGACCAGCCGGTGGTGATTGTGCCCGCTATTCCGACGGGGTCTCTTTCCCTTGATCTGGCACTTGGCATCGGAGGTTATCCCCGGGGAAGGGTGATCGAAATCTTTGGTCCGGAGTCCTCAGGAAAGACGACCCTGACTCTCCAGGCGATCGCTGAAGTTCATAAAAGGGGCGGTATCGCAGCTTTTATCGATGCAGAACATGCCCTTGACCTTGGTTATGCCAGAAAGCTTGGTGTCAAGACGGAAGATCTTCTGATCTCCCAGCCTGACACGGGAGAGCAGGCTCTTGAAATCGCAGAAACCCTTGTTCGCTCAGGTTCGATTGATCTGGTGGTGGTCGATTCTGTGGCGGCGCTTGTTCCCAAGGCAGAGCTTGAAGGCGAGATGGGGGACTCCCACATGGGGCTTCAGGCAAGGCTCATGAGCCAGGCCCTTCGCAAACTGACCTCTTCAATCTCAAAATCCAACACAACAGTCATTTTCATCAATCAGATCCGTATGAAAATTGGGGTGATGTTCGGAAACCCAGAAACGACCACTGGTGGAAATGCCTTGAAGTTCTATGCTTCCGTTCGGCTGGATATCAGGAGAATTGAAGCGATCAAGGACGGGGATCAGGTCCTTGGCAACAGGGTTCGGGTCAAAGTTGTCAAGAATAAAATGGCGCCTCCGTTCAGGCAGGCAGAGTTTGATATCAGCTTCAATGAAGGTATTTCCCGTGTTGGTGAGCTCATCGACCTGGGCGTTGAAAACGGGATCCTTGAAAAGGCAGGCTCGTGGTATTCACTGGGAACGGAAAAAATTGGCCAGGGAAAAGAGTCTGTAAAGACGTATTTCAAGTCCCACCCAGATGTGGCACTCAAGGTTGAGGTTGCTCTCCGTGAAAAGCTTTCCATGCCTGCATTGCCACAGGATCCAAATGTTCCCGCCCCGGGAGCTCCTGTTCCGGGTGCAAGAAAGGGGCGTGAGTCAAACCCATGACATCCTGGGAGATCAGGCAGAAGTATCTGCATTTCTTTGAGTCGCGAGGACACGCGGTAACACCTTCTTCCTCCCTGATTCCTGCTGGGGATCCAACACTCCTGTTTACAAATGCGGGGATGGTTCCGTTCAAGGACATCTTCCTTGGTCTGGAATCCCCAAGGACGCCCCGTGCTGTTTCTATCCAGAAGTGCATTCGGGCAGGAGGAAAGCACAACGATCTGGATCGGGTTGGCTTTACCCGCAGGCATCATACCTTTTTCGAGATGATGGGAAACTTTTCTTTCGGAGATTATTTCAAATCCGATGCCATTGCTTTTGCCTGGGAATTTCTGACCCGGGAGCTTGCCATTGACCCGAAGCGCCTCTGGATCACCATTTTCAGGGATGATGATGAGGCGATGGCGCTATGGTCGGCTCTGCCTGGTGTGGATCCTTCCCGTATCGTCCGTCTGGGAGAAAAGGACAACTTCTGGCAGATGGGCGATACCGGTCCATGCGGACCTTGCTCCGAGATTCTGGTGGATCAGGGACCGGCTTTTTCCTGCGGCTCTCCGGATTGTATGGTCGGATGCGATTGCGACCGCTATCTTGAAATCTGGAACCTTGTTTTCATGCAGTTCAACCGTTCAAGGGATGGAGTTCTGACTCCGCTTCCCAGACCCTCGATTGACACCGGGATGGGTCTTGAGCGGATTTCTGCGATTATGGCAGGAGTTGCCAGCAATTATGAAACAGATTTGTTTCTGCCGCTGATAGACTCCATCTCCCAAAAAGCAAAAGTGCCCTATGAAATGGGCAATGGTTCCCTCGATTATGCGTTCCGGGTCATTGCAGATCATCTTCGCTCAGGCGTTTTCCTTCTTCACGAGGGGATTGTTCCGTCGAATGAAGGTCGCGGATATGTTCTCCGACGCATTCTCCGGAGAGCCATCCAGTTTTCCCTGGAGCTTGAGCTGCCCTCTCCCGTTTTGTCCGATCTTGCAAAACAGACTGTTCTCATGATGCATCATCCCTATCCCGAGCTTGAGAACTCCCTGTCGAGAATACAGGACGTCCTTTCCCATGAGGAAGACCGTTTTTCAAGGACTCTCTCGGAAGGGCTTCCTGTGCTTAAGGGCTACATCAACGAAGTGATTTCAAGAAATGAGAATATCCTTCCCGGGGAGATGCTTTTCAAACTGCACGATACTCATGGTTTTCCAATCGACGTTTGTGAGGATGTTGCAAGGCATCAGGGCGTCCATCTTGATTTCAAGGGATTTGAAGAAAAGATGGAAGAACAGAGGGAAAGGGGACGGCAGTCCTGGGTTGGCAAAAAGGAAGATTTTCCTGTCCCGGCTTCAAGACTGTCCGTTCCTGTTTCGTTTCTGGGCTATGAGCGTGACCAGGTCATGGGCGAGGCGATTCTCCTGATCAGGGACGGAAAAGAGGTGACCGAAGTTCATGAGGGAGAATCGGTCTCCCTGGTGCTTACCCCGACCGTTTTTTACGGAGAAGGGGGCGGGCAGGTCGGCGACCGGGGGCTTTTGCGGGGACCTTTTGGTCAGATCACCGTTTCCAGCGCAAAAAAGCCATGGCCCGGCTGGATCCTTCTTGTCGGGACCGTCACAAGCGGAACGGTCCGTAAAGGCGAACTCCTGGATCAGCAGGTTGATCTGTTTTCAAGACGCCAGACGGAAATTCACCATACAGCGACACATCTTCTCCACGCGGCATTAAGACAGGTTCTTGGCGAACATGTGCGTCAGGCCGGCTCTCTCGTTACCCCGGAACGTCTGCGGTTCGATTTTTCCTCTCCCCATCCGGTCTCAAAGGTCGATCTTGAAGAGATAGGTGCTCTCGTCAATGAGTGGATTCGCCGCGACCAGCCGGTGAATGCTTCCGAAATGGAAAAGTCGAAGGCCCAGGAAGTGGGTGCCCTGGCTTTCTTTGACGAAAAGTATGGGGATATCGTTCGTGTTGTCTCGGTGGAAGGAACGTCGACCGAGTTCTGTGGCGGAACCCATGCCAGGAGCACAGGTCAGATCGGAACTTTTTTGATCCTTCAGGAGAGCGGTGTTGCTGCGGGTATCAGGAGAATCGAAGCTGTCTGCGGATCCGCGGCATATGACCGGATTCTTTATTGGAAGTCATCGCTTGAAGCTTTTGAGCAGGAAATGGGCGGGGTAAAGTCGGAAGAGGCCCTTTCGCGCCTTGCCACCCTGAAAACTGAGCGGGACAGGCTTCAGCGGGAAGTGGCCGCTCTCAAGACAAAGCTTTTTGTTTCCGAAGATCGGCAACGGGATAAAGAGTGGGTCAGGGTCAACGGAAGCTCCTTCCTCTTTACCGATGTCACGATTGATGATCCAAAGGATCTGAGGCTTCGCATGGATGCGCTCAAGTCGGACGTGACCTCCGGGGCAGTGCTTCTTTTGGGCGTCCTTCCGGAGAGAGTGGTCCTTCTGGGCTGGGCTTCCGAGGACGTTGCCAAAAAATTTCCGGTTTCAGATCTTGTCAAAAGCTTCTCCGCCCGTTTGGGGGGAAGAGGTGGCGGAAAGCCGATATGGGCGGAAGGTGGAGGGCCGATGCCGGAAAATCTGGAGAGCCTTCTCGCCGAGATGCGGGAAATCGGGGCCAGAACTTTTGGTGATGCTTTTAAAGCCTGATCATCGCCGGCATGCTCTGTTCGACGTTGAACTCCTGTCCGCTGCCTGGCTTTTTCCGGTTTGGAACGCAAGAGAGGAAACGCAGGTGGCGTGGCCTTGCGCGGTTTTTCCCCGCTCCTCTGGACTTCGATGTAACGACAGACCATCTCCACCGTGTTGTCCCGCCGACGCTTCCGGCATTCCGATACGAGGAGCACGGTTTCCGATGAAATGGCTTTGCTGGTCCGGAAAAACGATTGCGAACGCGTTGTCCATAAGCCGTTTTCCGATTGTTGATGGGGGATCTCTCTATGGTTTCTGATCCGACGATTCGATGGGAAATACCTTCAGGGCAAGACTTCCCCCAGGAGACGGCACTGCTGTCGGGAAACGGCGGTGTTTTTGTCGCTGTCGACTGGGGGGAGCGGAGGGTGGGGCTTGCCCTTTCCGATCGTGAAGGCCGATTTTCCTGGCCGGTGGACCCCTTTATCCGCCAATCTCATGGGCCGTTTTCCAGTGTGAAGGATGCACTTTTTGTCAGTGCCATCCGCAAGCTTGTCGTTGAAGAAGCCGTTTCCGGGATGATCTTCGGGGTTCCCTACTACCACTTGTCCGGTGATCCCAATCCAAAGGCCCAGGACTTTCTTGAGTCCGGGAGATCTCTTTCGAGGGAGATCCCTTTGCCTGTCCTTTTTTGGGATGAAGGTTTGTCTTCTGAAACAGTAAGGTCTGCCCCGTTTGTTGCCAGGGCCCCTAAAAAAGGAAAAAAATTCACGAAAGATCCCTGGATGGATTCTAAAAGTGCCGCATTGATTCTCGAGAGCTTTCTGTCATCGCTTCGATGCCGCTTAAAAGATGGACACACCGCTATGTTCTCAGGCAAGGCCGGGACGTATTGCGATGAATCCTGAAAAAGAAGGGGGTGTTGTGGGGGATCATCCTCCACAGGACCCTCTCAACCGGATTTTCGGAAAAAACCCTGTCAGGTCATTTGCTCTGATCTTTTTTGTATTGCTTGTCCTTTTTGCCGCATGGAATATCCATGCATTGTTTTATTCCGGGGATGACCGTTCCCGATCTGTCCTCCTTGATGTTCTTCCCGGCGACTCTTTCCGGAAGGTTGTGACGAAAATGTATGAGGATGGGCTGACCCATTATCCGGAGACGCTTGTCTTCTGGGGAGAAGTCCTGGGAATCGATACCAATATCCGGTCGGGAGAATACGGGATCTCGGGGGATATGTCTCCCCTAAGGATTCTGATGGATTTGCACGAGGGACAACGATATTTTTACAAGGTAACCATTCCCGAAGGGTTCACCGTGGCCCAGGTCGCCAAAAGGCTTTCGTCGATTGGGATGGGTTCAGAGACGGATATCCTCAACACTGCGAATGATCCGGCGTTTGTCAAAAGTCTTGGGGTCGATTCTGTATCCCTTGAAGGATACCTGTTTCCGGATACCTATTTTTTTCCAAGAATGGCGACTCCGCGGGACGCGTTCCGCATGATGGTTTCACGCTTCTGGCACGATATCAACGGAGCAAAGAAAAAGAAAATGGAGCAGGAGCACCTGTCGGTGGAAGAACTGGTGACACTTGCCTCGATTGTCCAGGAAGAGACGGGAAATCCCAGGGATATGCCTTTTGTTGCAAGCGTATTCCTGAATCGTTTGACAAGGCACATGCGACTTCAGAGTGATCCGACGGTCATCTATGCACTCAATGGAAGAAGACGGCTTCATTCAAGAGACCTTCAGGTAGATTCTCCCTACAACACCTATAAGTATCCCGGTCTGCCCCCGACGCCCATCTCAAGCCCGGGCGAGCAGGCCATCGATGCGGTTCTTTCTCCGAGGGAAACGCCTTATCTGTACTTTGTCTCCGATGGCCATGGTGGCCATCTTTATGCCGAGACATTACAGGAGCAGGACGAACACATCAGGAAGATGATCCGTTCCCGAAAGAAGCACTAGCAGGCAGGTTTGGTGGCCGATTCTGGAATAAGGCTGGCCCCATGATTGGCCGGGTCGTTCATTTTGTTCTTTATTGGAAAGGAAGAGTTTTTGTCTACTTCAGAAAATACATCGCTTCAGCAGGAAGATTCGGGTTCCAACGATTTTGGGCGGCTCTCAAGCCGCTACGATCCCGGGATGGTCGAACCACGCCAGCTTGTTGCCCTCGAGGCATTTAGCAAGTCGCATCGGGCATCACCGTCCGCGCCTTCCTTTTCAATGGTCATTCCTCCGCCGAATATTACCGGCAGGCTTCATATGGGCCACGCACTGAACTTGACGCTTCAGGATGTCGTTGCCCGATTCCGCAGGATGGAAGGGGATGATGTCCTCTGGATTCCAGGTACGGACCATGCCGGTATTGCCACACAGAATGTTGTCGAGAGACAGCTCAGCAAGGAAGGCATCTCCCTTGAGAAAATTGGCAGGGATGATTTTATCAAGAAGGTCTGGGAATGGAAGTCGAGTATCCAGGGCGGAATTCTTGACCAGATCAGGAGGCTTGGCGCTTCCCTGTCCTGGGATCATGAACGCTTTACGATGGATCCCGGTTTTTCAAAGGCGGTTACAAAAGTTTTTGTCAGTCTGCATTCGGAGGGCTTTCTGTACCGGGGGGAGCGGATGATCCATTGGTGTCCCCGCTGCCTGACAGCTCTTTCCGATGTGGAAGTCACCCATGTTGACCAGTCAGGAATCATGTATGAATGCCGCTATCTCGACCCTTCCGACAAAAGCCAGTTTCTCGTTGTTGCAACCACGCGTCCGGAGACGATTCCGGGGGATATGGCCCTTGCCGTTTCTCCGGATGATACACGCTATACGTCATGGATTGGCAAAAAAGTGGTCACTCCGGTCGGTGGGAGACTGATTCCGGTCATTTCGGACCCTGCGGTCGATCGTGAGTTCGGGACGGGAGTCCTTAAAATCACTCCATCCCATGCGATGGTAGACTGGGAAATTGCCCAGCGGCATGGATTGGGAAACTTTGAAGTCATCGACGCGCATGGGCGCATGAACGCCTCTTCAGGAAAACTTTCCGGATTGAGCAGGGAGGAGGCCAGAGAAAGAGTGGTCAGCGATCTTGAGGCCAGAGATCTCCTTCTCTCCAAAAAAGCGTACCCGGGGACCGTTGGTGTCTGCTATCGTTGCCAGACCATCGTCGAGCCAAGGCTGTCCCTCCAATGGTTTGTGAAGATGGAAAGCCTGGCCAAAAATGCCATCGAGGTCGTGAAGAATCGGGAAATCAGGTTCTACCCCGAAGGTTGGAAAAACACCTATTACGACTGGCTGGTCAATATCCGGGACTGGTGCATTTCCCGCCAGATTTTCTGGGGACACCCGATTCCGGCGTGGCATTGTTCGAAATGTCAGCATGTCACCGTCAGGGAAGATGTTCCCTCTTGCTGTGAGCGATGTCAGAGTCCGGATATCCTGAGAGATCCGGATGTCCTCGATACATGGTTTTCTTCCGCCTTGTGGCCTTTTGTCACAATGGGGTGGCCGGAGAGCACCCCTGACCTTGAACGGTTCTATCCCACAAGCCTTCTTGTGACGGGGTTCGATATCCTGTTTTTCTGGGTTGCCAGGATGGTGATGATGGGGCTTCATCTCACAGGCAAGGTTCCATTCAAGGATGTCTATATCCATGCTTTGGTCAGGGACCAGTTCGGACAAAAAATGACCAAGAGCCGCGGGAATGTTGTTGATCCGCTCGAGATCATGGAGAAGTACGGTACCGATGCGTTTCGGATGACGCTGGTTCAGATGGCCTCTCCCGGAAGGGACATCCGTCTTGCTACCGATCGGGTCGAAGGGTTCCGGAATTTTGTTTCGAAGTTGTGGAATGCATTTCGTTATATAGACCGGGCGGCCCAGGGCGAGTCCCTTCCCAGGGAGCTTTCCCCCGAAGATGTCTCCGGCATCGCCAATCAATGGATTCTCCTTGAGCTTTCGCGGTCCGTCCGCGAGATGCGGGAGGCGATTTCTTCCTATCGTTTTGATGAAGTGGCAAACACCCTTTACCATTTTACATGGCATCAGTTTTGTGACTGGTATATCGAAGCGACAAAGCCCTCGCTCGATCTTCCGGAAAATGATCCGCTCCGGATAGAAACCCGCAGGACTCTTCTCTATACAGGTTCGGTCCTTCTGAAGATGGCCCATCCGATCATGCCTTTTGTGACCTCTGAAATCTGGAGTCTTTTTTTTCCCGACGAGCCCCCGATCGGAGACCAGCGTTTCCCCGAGCTCAGAGAGGAACGCGCTTCAGCCGAGCAAACCTCGGCAGGGTTCTCACGCGTCATGACTCTGGTGGGGGAGATTCGACAAATTCGCAGCCATCTGAAGATTTCTCCTGCCCAGGAAATTCCGGGTGTCTTTGTCATCAATGAAAAAAGTGGATCGATTCTGGGAGACAACATGGGGCTTGTTTCCCGTCTTGCAAAGGTCCGCCCCCTGGTTCCCGTCTCGGTGGATCTTGTCCCTCCCGGCATCAGGGCTTCGGTTTCCGAGGGATTCGTTTCCCTGGATATTGCTGGTCTTGTCGATGTTCGGATGGAGGAAGCCCGTCTCAAGAAAGAGGTGGAAAAAATCCGGCAGAAAAAAAACTCCATTGCGCAGCGGCTCGCCAGCCGGGAGTATCTCGATAAGGCTCCCCCGGAGGTGATCGAAAAGGATGAGCGGGCAAAGCAGGACGCCGAAGATGAGGAAAATGCGATTGTATCTGCCCTTGAGCAGGTCAAGATCCTCGTCGAACGTGGCTTGGGGAATTCTGGCCGATGATTGACCTTGCCCCCATTTTTTCATTCGACGACCAGCTCAAAAGATTTCTCCTTGAAGATGTCGGCAGTGGCGATGTGACCACCCGTTCCGTCTTTTCCGACGAAGTCCGTCGACGCAAAGCTTCTGCAACAATCATTGCCGAGTCGGAGGGTGTCTTCTGCGGGGGGCCTTTCGGAAGCAGGATCCTGTCGTTTGCCGATCCTCTGGGCAGATTTGATGCGATTTCGGATGGACAGCATTATATTGCGGGAGAGCGCCTTGTCGTGATGGAGGGGGCTCTTGAGTCGTTGCTCCTTTGCGAACGGGTCATCTTGAATCTGTTGAAACACCTTTCGGGTATCAGCTCCCTGACCTCGCGCTATGTGGACCAGGTTCGTCTCCTCAGAAACTCTGCCCGGCCACTGCGTATCACCGGAACGAGGAAAACACTTCCGGGGCTTCGTGATTTCCAGCGCTATGCCATTCGTGCCGGCGGAGGAGACGACCACAGGATGAGACTTGACGACGGTATCCTGATCAAGGACAACCATATTGCGGCCTCAGAAAGTCTTCACGGAATGATTGCCCGGGTCAGGCGACAGGCTCCCCATCCCCTGAGAATCGAGATGGAGGCGGACACCCCGGAACAGGCGCTGGAGGCTTGCCGGCTCAGGGTCGATATCATTTTGCTGGACAATATGTCCCCGGAGCTGATGGAGCGTCTGATTCCCGAGCTGCGCGCAATCCATCCGGATGTCCTTCTGGAGGTCTCCGGCGGTATTACCCTTGATCAGATTCCATCCCTTGCCAGACTGGATGTTGACGTCCTGTCGGTGGGGGCATTGACCCATTCTGCTCCGGATGCTTCCATGAGACTTGACCTGTTGTCCTGATGGAAAATGCCAGCTGGGGTCATCTTGTTCGGGAAAATCCTCCGCTCTTCCACCTGTCCGAGGTTGATTCGACACAAAACTGGTTGAAAGAAAAGGCCAGGACCGCATTGGATCCCGGGACGGCGGTCTTCTCTGATCTCCAGATCTCCGGAAGGGGGCGCCCGGGCAACAAATGGCTCCATCTCCCCGGCAATCTGGCCATGTCTGTATGGATGCCAGAAACTCCCGAAGGGATGACTTTTCCCTGGACACTCCTGGCGGCATATTCTGTTTTGACCGTTCTTGAAGACCGGATCGGAAAGTCGTTCGGAATCAAGTATCCGAATGATATTTATCGCACCGATTCCGGGATGAAAGTCGGCGGCATTCTTGTTGAGTCCCATGGAGGGCGCGGGGACCTGATTGGAATCGGTCTTAACCGGAAGGATCCGCATGTTCCGGATGGCGGAGGAATCACAATACCGGACAGGCCATTGCCGCCGGATCCAATGACGCTTCCTCTTTTAATCCAGGATAGGATGATGGTGTGCTTGTCCGGGGAGCTTTCCCATGGGGAGATCTGGAGATTTCTCGACGACAGGCTCCTGTGGCGGGGGGATTGGGTGACATGGAGCGAGCCGGGAAAAAATAAGATGGGCAAGGTTCTTGGGCTGGGAGAGCGAGGCCATCTTCGACTCCTTGGCACAGAGGGGGAGGGAGAGGTCACTCTTCCTGTGACGGTCAGGTCCATCAGGCGGATTACCGCCTGATGGCTGCCCGGTCTCCTTTTGACCTGACCTTCAAGGTCGGAGTTTCACGCTGTGTCGGTGTGTTCTGGGGAAAAGGGAGATCGATCCGGTCTGTCCGCACATTCAAAACGCCACCGCCGGGGGAGAGCTTTCCTGAGTCAGCCCTGGACAGTCTCCTCGAGAAAGAGTCTCCCGTTTCAAATGTCTTTATTTCCGCTGTCGCCTCCATCCCGACGGATCCCTTCGCAGACTCTTTCCGGAAAAGAGGGCTCGAGCCTGTCCTTTTTTCCCATGGAGACTATCCTTTTCCGATCCACTACAATCCTCCCGAATCGATGGGTTCCGATCGGCTGCTCTCGGTTCTGGGGGCTGTCGACCGTTTCCCCCGCCTGATGGAAGGATCCTTTGCTGTTGTCGATTTCGGCAGCCACACGACAATGACCGTTTTCCACAAAGGGCAGGTGGTCGGCGGTTCGATCGCTCCCGGGATATCCCTGTCTCTCGGCGTGATTGGAGCGGGACGTGTTGTTCTGGGTGATCGGGGGAGAACTCTTCGTCCCTCAAGGATTTCTTTTCCCGGCAGATCGACAGAAGAATCCATCCAGGCCGGAACGGTTCTTGGGGCGGTTCGATCCGTTGAGGGGCTCCTCTTTGATGCCGAGGACGCTTTGGGTGAGCGATTTGAAGTATTCCTGACAGGCGGTCTCTCTCCGATCGTAAGGCCGATGTTTCATCGGTTCTGTTTTATGGATCGTCACCTTCTTCATCGGGGTGCCATCCGGGTCCTCCGGGGGGAATAAAGGGGCCGAAAGGGGGCTTTGGCAAGCTTCCCGAAGCGTTTGACAGCAAACCGCCGAATTTTTTTTCGATGACCAGATGATGGACAGCGTATGTCAAGATCTTTTCCTATGATACAAAAAGATCAAGATCCACAGACTTATCCACAGCCCATCCCGGGTTGGACCTTCTTATTCGTCAGGATCGCTTTTCTTGCTCCGCCCACTTGAGGGGATTCCGTTGAGATCTGATTGGTCCTGCGGGTTTTCCCTGTGGAAGCGCGCTGGTATTTTGTGAAGGATCTTCTTCACATCCCTTTTGTAATCAAATGTCTTGTAGGTTGGCGATGAAGGGTTGTGGCAGGTGATGCAGGTCTTTTCTCCGGGGACTTCCACAAGGCCGGAGCTGGCGGCCTTGTGGGGATCCACCATGGCGCTGTAGCGGGCATAGTCTTCTCCCGGACCGTGGCATGACTCGCATTGCACCCCGTCGGATTGTCGAAAGGAGGAGGTGATGCCGGTAAGGCCAACATGTGGTGCGGTTGTATGGCAGGAAAGGCATGCCGGACTTTTTTGGGGATCTGAAATCCCCATTTTCGCGGCGATGGTTCTGGCGTTCAGAGAGGAAAGGTCGGTGAATGCCCGGGCATGTGGCGAGTTTTTCCAGATCCCGAACTGGTTGCCGATACGCTCCGACGAATGGCAGACCTCACATGTCTCGTCTCCCACATAACGATGGATTGAGGCGGTATCGTTCACCTGTGCGTGAATGACCCCGATGGCTCCAAAGAACACAAGGGAGAACACCAATGATGCGTAGATCAAGCGTCCGATTCTGATCCGGACCTTTTTTCCTGAAAACCAGTCTGCCATGAACCTTCTCCATATAACATGATTGATTGTTTTCTTATTTCCCATCCGGCAACAGTCCGATCTGCCGTCCTTCCTCATCCTGGATCATCTTGTATCGATACCGGTCTGCAATCAGGCTCTCCCTGGCGGAAAGGTATTGAGCCTGGGCCTGGATCCGCGTAACGGAATCGACCAAGCCTCTTTTAAAGCTTTTTTCAACCATGCTCTTGTTTGTCCGGGCATTTTCAAGCCGGCTTTCATCAAGGATGATCTTTTTTTTCTGGGTTTTCAGGTCGAACCATGCTTTTCGGACATTTCTGATGACCCTGATCCGGGCCAGACGGGTCTTTGCCTTCTCGCCCCGGAGCTTGTCTTTCTCAGACTGCGTCTCGTGAAGGATTTTCATTCCGGTAAAAATGGGGACAGAGAGTGTGATTCCCGTCTGATAGGTCGGGAGGAAAAGACCGCTGTTCGGCGGTGCTCCCGAGATGTTCGGAGGGACGCCGTACAGAAAAAGTCCGTTGGCAAAAGCTGACAATGTTGGAAGATTTTCATCATAGGCCCGTTTGATCAGGGCATTTCGCCTTTCATCAAGATCTTCAAGAGACCTGATCAGGGGCCTGTGGTCAAGGGCGTAGGTAATCAGTGCCTCCGGATCTCTCGGGATATTGTTTCGTTCCCCTTTCTCGACGGCATGGAAGGCGGAAAAGGTGCTTGATCCCATTGCGTAGCCCAGATCGGTCTGGGCTTTCCGGATATTGTTTTGGATGGTCATGACGGCATAGCTTGCTGTTTCCAGATAAACCCGGGCCTGTGTGACGTCAGGGAGAATTGCCAGTCCCCTGGAAAGACGTTTTTCTTCTGAAGACAGATGAATCCTCGCGGCCTTCTCATTTTTGAGGGCGGCTTTTAAAAGATGCTGGTACATGGCCAGGTTGTCGAAGGCGATCTCGGCATCCCATACAACATTCAGCTGCGCCTCCTTCAGGCTCCATCGAGCCGACCGTTTCGCAAGCCGTGCTGCAAGAACTTCGTTATGGCGTTTTCCAAAGCCGCTGATTTCCTGATTCAGGCTGGGGTTGAAGAGAGTCAGGGGGATTCCGGTTTCATTGGGCAGCGAAATGCCGACAACAGGGGTGTTGAGGAACAGTTCATCGAGATTGAGCGAGATTTGTGGATAGTAGGTGGCTCTTTTTATTCCGATCTCTTCATTCTTGGAGTCAAATTCGCTGGCATAGATGACAATCGACGGGTTGTTCTCAAGGGCCTTTCTCGCGACCTGGGCCCGGGTGATCGGAATGCTGGCCCCATCATTGAATTCTTCCGGCGATTGGGCTCCTGCCATCGGTCCCGGAGTGAAAAAGGAGAGGAGAAGGAGGGGGAACACCATGAGTGGCAAGCCGGACAGCCTTCCCATCAATGATCCCTCTTCCGGGAACCGGCAGGACCTTTCCTGTCGATTCGGACCTCTGCGGACATCCCGGGAAGGAGTGTTCTCCCCTTGAGGGAATCAAAAACAATCCGGACAGGAATTCTCTGGACAACCTTGACGAACGTTCCTGCCGCATTTTGGGTCGGCAACAGGGAAAACGCCTGAGATGCCGCAGGAATAAACTCCAGAACATGTCCCGTAAAATGGTCTTTTGGCCAGGCGTCAACGTGTATCTGTACCTTTTGTCCGGGTTTGATTTTCCAGACCTGTGTTTCGCGGACGAACGCATCGAGCCATATGTTGTCCGGATTTTCAAGATTGATGATGCTGACAATGGGCTGGTTGGCCTTGACCGATTCTCCGAGATTGACGAGTCGTTGGGCGATCTGGCCGCTGATTGGTGCGTAGACAATGCGATTTCTGGGGTGGACCTCCGATATGTCGAGGGACTGCTGTTCAGCCGAGATCAGCTTTCTTGTCTCTGAAACCTGGACATGGATCTGCTCCCAGTCGGTTTTGAGGTCTTCGAGTTTCTGTGGCGAAAGAAATCCCTCGCCAAGGAGTTCTTTTGCTCTTTGATAGTGATCTTTCGCGTCGGTTTCCTGTTTTTCGAGGCTCCGGAGTTTGGCCATGTCCCGTTTGATGGTGGTGAAAGACTGAAGATTCTTCGATGTGTCCTGCGGTTTCAGGTAGGAATCTCCTGTCCGGTCGATTGTGGCAACAATCTCCCCGAACCTGACCGGATCACCTTCGTTGACATTCAGTGCGATCAGGCGTCCGGGTTGCCTTGAGGAAACATAGGTGATCTTTCCCTGGATGTAGGCATCATCGGAGGCCACATACCGGGTTTCTCCGTACCAGTGGTTGACTGCCCACAGGAGCGTCAGGAGAAAGCCCAGAAGGGGAACCATGACGGCAAGAGAAAAAAAACGGGTTCTTGTTCCAGAATGATTGTTCTGGTCTTCTGCGGTCATTCTGATTTCTCCCGGGAAATTGTTTTTATTTGAAGGGTGCAATGCATTTTCATTCCTTCTTGAGAAGGGAAGCCATCTCTCTGAATCCCGGCTTTCCTAGTGGGTCTTTTTGTCCCTGTCTTTTGGGCGAGATGAACGGGACAAGTGCGACTGCGAGGACTCCTCCAAGGAGTCCAATGAGACCCAGGTCGTAAAAGATAATATTCGATGTAAATGCCTGGGCAAGCTTGTCTGGAAGGATGGCGGACGCATGGGGATCAGGACGGTAGGACAGCTGGGGCAGCATCTGTGAAAAGACGGGTTTGACATGAAGCACCAGATGGCGTCCGAGCATTGTTCCCCACGCACCTCCAATGAACTGGAAAACAAGGAGATAGGTTGTTGCGGCGCGGATGCGGTCTGCGGGAAAAATCGTGGCCGCAAGAGGGGCCAGCGATATCTGGGTCAGGGCCAGACCGGCTCCAAAAATGAGCTGGGACTTTATGATAAAGAAGAGACTGAAGCTGGTTGCAGGAAGAAAAAGAAAATCGATATTGGAAATGGAGACAAGAATGCATCCCGATGCAAGGAGGATGGGCCACTTTCCCGACAGGAACCGGGAAAACAGGAAAGATAATGAAAGCAGGATTTCCGTAAGGGCACCGACAGCGATCAGCTCTCCGGCGTTGTGGGCCATGAAGTGGTAGTTTTTCTCAAGATAGGGTGCAAGAAGATAGAGCCTTCCGAAGCTCTGTGTTGCCTGCAGGAGTACGAC
>JAKBPM010000054.1 GCA_021829515.1 Nitrospirota bacterium
TAAAGAATCGTCGTCGATTCTTTACAACAGCCGAATCACCCTCTCCGGAATTCCTCTCGAATCTTACGAATATATCGTTAATGGAAAGTCGGCCCTTGAGTGGGTCATGGAACGATATGCGGTGGCGGTGGACAAAGACAATGGGATCAAAAATGACCCGAACAACTGGTCGGAGGATCCCCGATATATTCTGGATCTCGTCAAAAGAATTGTCCGAGTGAGCTTGGAGACGGTTCGTATCGTGGAGGGATTGCCAGCTCTGAAGAAATCTGGGCACAAGAGGAACTTTACGCCATCCTTTTTCGGAGGGGAGTCAATCGCAGCGGAAACGGAAGAATTGGAATGACTAAACCGATTACAAATTGTCCAATCTGCCAGTATTCCGAAATAGAGATTAAAACAGTTACCAGTGGGGGGTATGAGTTTTCCTGTCCAAGATGTGGAGCATTTCAACTTTTTTTTAATCAATCGACAGAAGCATTTTTTGAACAACTGAAAGTTTCTTTTCCAGAGAAAACAAAAAGAAAGCTTTACGAACTGTCGGCTTGGATTCGTGAACAAAATGAAAATGGGCGGGAAAAACCGGGACTAAATTTAGAAAAAATATTCGAAGTCGGTCAAGTATTTCCAAAATACACCCTGAAAGACAAACAAAAATATTTTCTCAATAGCATCGAGCAACGGTTCAATCATTATGCCGATTCAATCAAATTGGTTCTGGAAACAGATTATCCTCTAGCTTGGGCAGAGAATGAAAAGGAATTCGAATATATTCTGAATGTGGTTCAGGATAGGAATCTGATTCGTTGGTCTCGTCAAGCACAACATCCCAATCCAGTAGAAGCCATAATTTCATTGACGGCTGAGGGATGGGATTATCTGGATGAGAATCGATCAAAAACCAGCTCTGAATCAAGAGATGTTTTTGTAGCGATGTCTTTTAAACCGGAATTTGATTCGCTCTGGGAAGAAGCTATCAAACCAGCAATCATCGAAGCCGGATTCAATCCGATCAGGATCGATAAGGTCCAATTGGATCATGATGAACGAATTGACGATGCAATTCTCAATACAATATCCGAATCAAGACTTTTGGTAGCAGAATTTACCGGGATTAGTCCTGGCGTTTATTTCGAAGCAGGTTTTGCTTTGGGAAAAGGAATCCCGTTCGTTTTATCAGTAAGAGCTTCGGAAATAGGAGATGTTCATTTTGACACCCGGCAATTTCCCCATATAGTTTGGAAGGATCTTGAAGGTCTCAGAAAACAACTCAAAGAAAGAATTCGATTTTTGATAGGGAATCAATAAAATAATCGAGATTACATCCAGAAATATGCATACAACCATATAATGGCCACAAAAACAAGAATGATGTGGCCCAAAATCCTGATTTAAACACTGTACGAAAACGGAATCTATCCGAGCAAGTCGATGGTCTTCAAAAACGCTCCAGGAGTTTCACCGACCGACGGCAGAAATCCTAAGCTTGCAGAAATATGGAAAGTCACTCTGTTAGGATTGTCATGCAAAACGAGTATGTTGACTGGAAACTAAGACAGATTGGACCATTAAGCCTATGAACATACCTGAAAACATCGAAGACACCGGTTTCTGGTGGAATCCCGAGAGCCCCGCACAACATTGTTGTGGAACCCTTACCGTTTCCAAATCTGGAAGAATATCTCTGGAATTGTTGAATCCACCAGCTTCATTGATGAAGAACGGGAATGACATCCCGATCATTCATGGACAAATCAAGAAAAAGGGCCAAGTTTCTCTATTCGGAGTCACAATCTCTGATGACCACTTCTCGAACCACATTCAAATTAGAACCTTCCACATTGGCGGGCTATTAATTGGGCATCATATTTCCAGTTTCGATGAGGCGATTTTTACAGAAGCTCAAATTGAAATAGAGGGACTATACGAATGGGTCGGCTTCCCCAAAATTCCAATAACAAGAGACGTTGAAAATAATGCTGTAGAGATAGTCTCAAAAAACATTGAACCAAAGAGCTTCAAGATTTCGGACGATTTGTCGTTATCTATCAATCAAGACAGATATTATCAGTCCTCGTCCGGAGGCTCTAAATTAGCGATTGAATACTGCGCATCCCTTTGTTTGACTTGGACTCGTCCAAGAGGTCTGCCAGATATCCAGGACATTGTTTACCGGATCAACTCATTTTTCTGTCTCGCATTGGACATCCCCCTCAGCCTGACCTCCGTCAAAGTTTCAAAACCCAACGGCGATGCCAGTCGAAGAACATGGATGGATTTTATTTACCAAAGCATTCCTGAGAAAACAGAAACATCGATTTTTTTCCTCCCCTCCTGGTTTTTGTTTTCCTACAATATGATAGAAAACGATTTCGGAAAAATTCTATCGAGTTATCTTGACGACAAGTCGGACCTGAAAATCGCTTATGACCTCTATTTTTCCGCGACCGCATTCAAACACGTTTTGTTGGAAACGAGGTTTCTCCTCCTGATTCAAGGACTAGAGGTTTTTCATAGGTTGACTCATGACTGCAAGAAATATCCCCATGAGGAATTTACAGATTTAAAAGACAAACTGATCAGTTGTTGTGAGAATGAAAAAGAAAGAAAACTCATCAATGAAAGTCTTGCTTTCGCCAACGAATGTTCTTTGAGGATGCGTCTGAATCAGATTCTGGGCGAATTTCCGTCATTGATCGAAAACAAGAGGAAATTTATCGATGAACTCGTCAATACCAGAAATTACATGACCCACTTCGATCCCCGCACAAAACCAAAAGCCAAATTTGGTCGAGATCTTTGGTGTCTCTCCAATCAGTTGGAGGCACTATTTTCTCTCTTCATTCTCAGAAATTTGGGGTTCAGCAAAGAACAGATCCAAAGAGTGATCGATTCAACAAGCATTAGAAGAAAGCTTGATGTTCCTGGGAGGGAATCTCTGAAACTGATCGACTAAAACAACCCGATTCTTGAATATGTCCCTGAATTGCTTCCTCGGACGAAGAAGCCATTATTAATATCTGGCATTCGTCTATGATAGATTACACGAAATGATCCTTGGTCCAATTCCCCGTTGCAAATTCGTTGCAACAAAAAAACAAGATCAAGGAAAATAGAACAAAATGGGACTTCATTTAATCCTTTAAAATAAAAGATAACGGGAAAACAACCAACAACAGAAAGGGCATCAAATCGCCCTTTCACGGCGGTAACACCGGTTCAAATCCGGTTGGGGACGCCAATACCAGTGCCAATCTAATAAAGTTTTCTCTCCGACAACTTCCAACATATTGAATTTCTCCGACAATAAGTACAAAAATCGGAGGTTGGAAAAATGGCAACTTTCTGGAAAAGAAAACTCAAGGATGGAGGAGTTTCCTGGGAAGCTTCCATCAGGAGAAAAGGTCAGCCTGTTCAACGGAAATCCTTTGATACCCGTGTTGAGGCAGAGGCTTGGGCTTTTACCGTCGAATCAGAAATGTCAAAAGGTGTTTTCGTTGGTCGTTGGACCGGTACGAACAAGAAGTATCTTCTGGGAAAAAAGGACACCTCAAGGAAAAGGATAAGCTGGATCACTGGCGAAAAAGTTCCTTGGGATCCCGTTTTTTGTCGAATATTCGTTCCTCCGACATTTCGAAGTGGAGGGACGAACGGCTAAAGGAAGCTTCCCCTTCCACTGTCAACCGTCTTCTGAATCTTCTTTCCCACGTTTTCACGGTCGCGGCCCAGGATTGGGGGATGGGTGGACTCATCAATCCTGTTCCGAACGTCCGGAGACCCAAAAATCCTCTCCCACGAGAACGCCGCCTTCTCCCCGGAGAGTTGAACAGAATCCTTTCCTGTACTTCTTCCCCTTCCCTCACCAGTATTGTCCATTTTTCCATCGAAACAGGGATGCGCCGGGGGGAAATCTCAAATATGAAATGGGATCATGTCAATCTCAAGAAAAAGGTTCTCACTGTTCCGGAAACGAAAACGGGAGAACCCAGGCGGATCCCTCTTTCGACGGAAGCCGTTCGGATCCTGTCTGACATTCCACGCCGGATGGATGGGCAAGTATGGGGATATAACGCAAAGGGACTTGGGGTAACAAGAGTTTTTCAAGAAGCCTGTAAGCGCGCCCGGAAAGCCTACGAGCAGGAATGCGAGGAAAAGGGGATAAAGCCGGATCCGTCCTTCCTGGCGGACCTGACCTTCCACGACCTCCGGTACGAGGCCACTTCCCGGTTCTTCGAAAAGGGCCTGAACCCCATGCAGGTTGCGGCCATCACCGGGCACAAGACGCTCCAGATGCTTAAACGCTACACGCACCTGAAGGCGGAAGATTTGGCAGAGTTGTTGAAGTGAAGAGATTTATCGGTACACCTCACGGCGGTTTCCGATTTTTACAACGAGGATCCGGAAAACGCCGTCCTCGATGCTGCTGATAATTCGATAGTCGCCAACGCGGTACTTCCAGAACTCTCCAAGTTTGGAACCTTTAAGTGCTTCCCCAATACTGCGCGGGTCGTGAAGCTGTGCAACACGGCCATGCAGAAAAGCAAGGATGCGCCTCGCTGTTTGCGGGTCGATCTTGTCCAGATCGCGTTCTGCGGCGCTATCGAGATCAATCTTCCAAGCCATAACGCTTCATCACTTCTTCCAGCGGAATGGATTGAGATTTCCCGGCACGATTGGCAATCAACCGTTGCTCGGCAAGGTATAAGTCCTCAAGATCGTCGATGTGCTCACGGATCGCCTCGATCATGTAAAAGGTCTTGCTGCGCCCGGTGAGTTGCGCTAATTTTTGCAGACGGTTTGAAATGTCGTCCGGTAGTCGCAGAGATACGGCCATGATGTTCTCCTTTCTTAGTGAGATATAAGTATCTCACTAAACGGAAAGGACCGCAAGACATAAAGAGTATATTTACGAATCATGATTCGATTTGTTTTCTCTCCCTCTCCCTCCGTTCCTCTTGGTGTTAGCGGTCGGGTAAAACCAGCCACATAGGGTCGATTCAAAACCAGCCACTTTGAGAGGAGATGCTGTATACCCTCCCTGAAGGCCTGACCATGCCCCATAAATCGGGAGTGAACACCGGAAAACTTTTTCTGTACGATTTTTTCCATGAAGATCTGCGGACAGACATTCGGGGAAGAGACGATCGGGAAGATCCGGGAGCTGATCGTCAGC
>JAKBPM010000055.1 GCA_021829515.1 Nitrospirota bacterium
CAAAAATTTGTCGTGCACCCGAAATGACGGGGATCGGATCTCAGAGAATTTATGGGCAGGATCCCTCCCCCGACCATCCATTATCCAGTTTCCACAGAAGATGAGAGAACGTCTTGAACCCGGGCCCTGAGATCAGGGATCAGTTCATTGGAAAACCAGGGATTTTTCTTGAACCAAAGGGCATTTCTTGGGGATGGGTGGGGAAGGGGAAGAATCCCGGGAGAAAACCGTCGCCATGAAGCAACTCTTTCAGTCAGGGACTGACTTTTTCCTAAAAAATACCACTGAGAATACTGCCCGACAAGAAGGCAAAGATCAACCCGGGGAAGCCAGTTCAAGAGTTCGCCAAACCATAATGGCGCACACTCTTTTCTCGGAGGCAGGTCGCCCCGTACTCCCGTCCCCGGATAACAATAGCCCATCGGAATAATAGCAACAAGGGAAGAATCGTAAAAAATCTCCTTCCCGACACCCATCCATTTTCTCAGACGTTCTCCGCTCGGATCATTCCATGGGATACCTGTCTCATGAACCAGACGCCCTGGTGCCTGACCGACAATCAGTATCCTGGCACGTTCATCGCAAACGAGGACAGGTCGCGGACCCATCGGCAAGCGCTGCTCACAAACACGACACCCGCGAACCGCTTCCAGCAGGGAAGGCAGACTCAAATACGCTGCTGTATCCCCACGGCTATTTTTTCTGGCCATCTCCCTTAAAAACAGCATCATCCACCCCGCCTGTTATTTTCATACAGATCCGCAGGCATCGGGTAAAGAAGCCGCCAGATCATCCGGATGGGCCGTTCTCCTTCATGGCCCTGATGCTCTACAGGACCCAAATAAGTGAATGGAACTGTCTGTTGGTTTTTTCTCTTCACATCACGAACAAAAACGAGGATCGTGAACCCCCTCTCCTTGTGGTGAATCAAGTTTTGCCCGGTTTCGGAGAGGATCGCGGTATTGGACTGTGACTCCCAGTGAAGAAGTGTCCGGCTGATTGGATAATCGGCATACATCGTTGTCGGAGAAAAGTCCTTTTCCGTTTTTCCAAAGGTTACAAGAAGGGAATAGGCCTTGATTTCCCGAAAAAGGATCACGCCAACCCCTCTTTGCCCATCCTTTTCGATAGAGAAGTTGCCCAAAGCCCCCTGCAGGTCTTCATTCCCATAGCGACCATGGAGGCAAAGCGAAGTGCTGAAAGGGAGGTCCGGAACGGCTGGACTGGCATCGCTGTTATCTCCCGCCCAATCAAGAATCTCCACAAGATCCCATAAAATCGACGGATTACGGGAAAGACGGCTGAAAGAATCTTTAACCGAACCCATCCCAAGAAGACTTGCTTTTTTTCTCCAGAGCCTTCGGTGAATGGCTGGCCCCCAGTCTCCTGAAACCCGAAGTGCCTGGTCAACATCCCCCATCTGAAGGTGGCGGATTGTCTTGTCCAGAATTCCGATCTCATTCGGAGCATTCATATGTGATACGTGAATCAACGATTTCCGAAGAATCGTGAAATCGGGATCGGAGGGGGGCAAAGAGAGACGTGCTTTGGATTTCCAGCCGCTCCAGCTCTCGGACGCCAGAAGAATATCGGGCTCAATATCGTAATGAACAATAAAGTTTCCAAAAGTAAGGGGCTTACCGGTTTCAGCCTCAAACGTTTCCATGCTCTCCGGAACAAATGCCGACAGATTCCTGAGATTCGCCCGAATCGTTTCAAGAACCTGCTTCCGGGCAATTCGGTCAAGACGAATGGAACAACCGGGAGGAACATGGGGAAAACCCTCTTCTACTTCTCGTTCTATCGAGTAACGGTGGCGGGGAAGAAGAGCCTTCAGCTTGATATCAATCCGGTATCGACGATGAATCTGCCCAACAAAATCAAGAACCGTCAGGCAATCTTTTTCCGGAGCATGACGCAAGCCCCGGCCCATTTGCTGGAGAAATACTGTCAGACTCTCGGTCGGTCGAAGAAAAAGGATCGTGTTGACTGATGGCAGATCAATTCCTTCACTCAGTTTATCCACAGTAAAAAGGAAGGAAAGTCTTCCGGAAGAGAGATCGTACAAGCGTTTTTGGCAGTCAATCTGATCCACCTCCGACAAAACAACTGACGAAGGGATTCCCCGGAGACTAAAGTGTTCAGCCATATATCTCGCATGTTTCTGACTGGCGCAAAAACCGATTCCCTTGAGATTTTCACGGTCCGGAACATAACGGTCCATCGAAGAAAGAATCACGTTCAAACGATTTTTTGCCAGAATATCGTCACCGGTATAAACGTTTTCAAGGGCTGAAATATCGAGACGACCGTTTTTCCAGAAACGCTCCTCCAACAAGGAAACAGGATCCGACACACCAAAATATTGGAACGGGCAAAGAAGCTTCTCTTCCAATGCTTCTGGAAGCCTTATCTCGGCAGCAAATCGGTTATCAAAATCAGAAACAACACTCACCCCGTCCATTCTTTCGGGAGTCGCTGTAAGACCCAGAAGAATTTCCGGAGAAAAATAGTCGAAAAGGAGCCGATAGCTTCCTGCTGGTGCGTGATGGACCTCGTCGATCACAATAAAATCGTAAAAATCGCTTTTCAGCTGATCCTGAAGCTTTCTGCTCGACAACATTCCTGTCGAGCAGAAAAGGTGGTCCAGCCGGGAAGGCTCGTGCCCTCCCCCAAGGATCTCACCGAACGTAGGCTCACGGAGAATATTTCTGAAGGTGGCCATCGCCTGCTCAAGAATTTCCACCCGGTGAGCCACAAAAAGAAAACGTGACTGACGTTTTTTCTGCTCGTAAAAACGCCGGAAGTCGAAAGCAGCCACAACTGTTTTTCCTGTACCTGTCGCCGCAACAACAAGATTCTTCTTTCGGCCATTGAGTCTCTCCCGGTCGAGAGCCTCGAGTATTCTCTCCTGGAAAGGGTAGGGGCTGATGTCAAAGAAAAAAGTCCCGGGCCCCTTTTCGGACTTTTTCGCCTGTGAAATTGCCTGTCTGAAGTCTTCATGCTGGTCCGGGCCATATGGAACAAACTCCCTGCTGTTCCAGTAGGTCTCAAACTCTACCCTGAACTTCTCCAGAATATGAGGCATATCCTGCGCCGTTACCTTGAGGTTCCACTCAAGCCCGCTGATCATGGCCGGATGTGACATGTTCGACGAACCGATATATGCGGTTGAAAAACCTGAAAAACGATGAAAATGATAGGCTTTTGCATGAAGACGGGTCCTCGTTGTATCGTAGGAAACCCGGATACTGACATTCGGGAACATGGATAAGCGCTCAACAGCCAAAGGGTCTGAAGCACCCATATATGAGGTTGTAATCAGACGGACAGGGATCCGACTCCTTGAAAGCTCATCAAAACCATCGAGCAATAGTCTCAAGCCAGACCATTTGATAAATGACACAAGAATATCAACCCGGTCTGCCGAATACATCTCATTGAGAATCTCATCAGCAAGCTGGGGCTCCGATGGAGCCCCAGTAAACAGGGAGCTTTTGTCAATTGGAGTCTGGGGACGGGGAACCCTGGTCATCCCGGAGTACCGGGGAGGAGTAATTTCAAGAAGAAGTGGCTTTGCAGCAGGAACTAGGCATCTTTCTCTTAAATGATCAAGCCCCCCATCAAGGGCAATTCTCTCAAGAAGGTGGTTGACCAGAGCCATCCTTTTTTCCGGGGAAGGAGACTCCAGCAAGGCTTGATGGAGTACTTGAGAGACAAATGCAACATAGCGTGATGGCTCTTCTTCAGGTTCAAGTTTTCCGAAGACGGCACGCAGGTCAGGATAATGGGAGAGAACCTCTCTCAGGCGTTCATCGAGCAGTTCTTCATAAAGCCCACTGGGAAGAGGTTCCAACAATTCTCCGGATTAATATGATCAAGAGAGCCCCGGCCAATGGAACCTTCTCGATATTGCAGGAAAAGTTCGAATATTACGAAGTTCCTTCACGAACCGAAGAAGTTGCAAGATCCATCGCTAAAAGATCAGCTTCCGGAAGTCTCTCCCGATACAGGGAAGAAAGGCGGGCCAGGCTCATTCCCGTCAATGGGTTCGAACGCCCCCGGCTTTTCTCCCAGCGGTCGAGAGAAAGTGTCGCCCTCACCTCAAAAAGAGGCGCAGGATTTTCTCCGGCAATTGATATCGCTCTTTCAAAGGCCTGAAGGATCTCTCCCTCCGCTCTTTCTTTCACAGAATGGAGCTCTGCCATGACTCTCCACATTTCCGACAGCAGAACCCGGTCTCCTGTTTCGGAAGAGCGGGAAATGGCCCGTTCAAGAAATAAAGTGGCCTGATCCGCATCACCCAGTTTCTGAAATCCTTCAGAAACGGACAAAAGAGCCAGAACATCAAAATTTCCCCCGGAAAGCTCTTCAAGATGCCGTTCCATTTCCCGGATTCCCTCCTCCTTCTCTCCGGAAAGGGACCTGGCCCACCCTGCCAGGACTCCCGCCTGGGAATACCAAAAACGCAGACCATGTTCACGGCAGTGATCTTTCAGAAGATTTGCATGGCGCAAAGTCGGAGCAACTTCCCCGCGAATCCGGTGAAAAAAGCTCTCTGCCGCCATGACCTGGGCATTGATCAAAGGATTCCCGGACATTCTGGCAAGGTCAGGCGAAGAATGATGAAAATCAAAGGCTTCTTTTGATTCAAGGGCAACAGCAAGGAGAAGGGAGAGATAGGCCTGGCAGACAGAAAGGGTTGAAACCCCTCCATGGGAATGGAACAAGTCGGAGTCGCAAGATGGAAAATCGATGACTTCTCTCAGGTCCTGTTGCGATGTCTGGAAATGTCCACACCAGAAAGCAGAAATCCCGCGGGCTTTTTTGGCTTTCAGAAAAAAGGCCGGCCTCTGGGACTGTCTTGCCGCTGCAAAAAGGTCATCGCAAAATGCCAGGGAATCACCCCACCTCCCTTCAGCGGAGAGGGCCTCCCAGTTATCGTAAAGAGTAGAGAAGGTCGGCTCCAGAATCATAGTCCCCTTTCTGCCCGAAAAACGGAGAGATCAAGAATAGAAGCGGCCAGAAGGCTGGATTCGGCCCAGCCTGGAAGAGATCCTCTTTGTCCAGAGTGGGGTCGATTCTATCATAGGGAAAAAGTGACTGCTCCCGCCACTAAACCATGAAATGGTTGTAGTGGGGGCTTTTTGGGGCTAACCCCGAGACTCCAG
>JAKBPM010000012.1 GCA_021829515.1 Nitrospirota bacterium
CGACGGCCCAGCTCCTCGATATATATTTTCGAGCTGGGAGGAAGTCCCTCCTTTGTCACAAGAGTTTTCATATTCACCCCATATATAGGTTAATAATATTATTTTTAACCCATATATGAGATTCCGTCAACTAAAATGGTAACCATTCAGGTCTCGGGATTTCTGACAGTCTTCCTGGATGAAGACGAGACGGAAGAGAAAGGGGGGGGAAGTCCCGGCCCTGACGGATGACGACACAGGAAAAGAATGCTATTTTAACAAGAGGATAGCCGACTGTGAACTCGAAAAATCGAGCGTGTCATTTTCGGAATATCATAGGCTTTTTTCGGAGGTCCAATGACACACCCTTCATGGGGCAATCCCGATTCCTTTCCGTCCCCGGAAGATCTCGATGACGCCATGCGCTCCTCCGGGGAGCGGTGCCTGATCGAGAAAGAGAAAACGGAGAAGGAGCTTCTGGAAAAAATGCGTGTGCGGTTGGCGGGGGTGAGTCTTGACCTCCCCTGATCGTCCGCATATGGTCCTCGTCGCCGGGGCGAACGGGTCCGGCAAGACGAGCTTCATGCGGGAGAGTCTCTCCCGGGAGTGGTTTGATCCGGACGCCTGGATCAACTCCGACGAGATCGCCCAAAGACTGGGAAGCTGGAACGACCCCGAGTGCATCCGGAGGGCTTCCGTCGAGGCAGGATCCCGAATGAGGAGTCTTCTCGACCGGCGAAAGAGTTTCGCCTTCGAAACCGTCCTCTCCGTCTACCCGCGAAAGTTTTTCCGGAAAGCCTTGGAATTGGGGTTTTCTCTTCATGTGATCTATTTGGGAACCCGGTCTCCGGAAATCAATGCGGCCCGTGTTATGCGGCGGTTCATGCAAGGGGGACACACTGTCCCGATCGAAAAGATTGGAACGAGACATCTGAAATCCCTGGAAAATGCCCTGAAGGTTGCGGCGGTTGCTGATGCGTTCCATCTTTACGACGCATCGGAAGAGGGCCCCCCCACCCGCCGGCTGACCCTTCGGAAGGGAGTCGTCGTCTGGCAAAACGCGGGAGCGGAGGCTGAATGGGTCGCGCTCTTTCGTGAACGCTTTCCGGAGCGAATTGAAGACCCGGAGACCTCCCACGAAGAGGAATGGATGCGTCCCGCCCGATAGCGGACAACCGAGCCGCAATTCCCGACAGATCGTGGTGAATGATGGATTTCACCTAAGATGACCCACCTTTGCCACCCGGCTGGTTCATGCTGGGGTGGATCTCTATACGGTTCAGCGGCTGGGACGATGGCGAACGGTATCCATCGTCATGAGGTATGCGCATCATGACGTGGAAAGCCTGAGATCAAGCATGGAGGCGGTTTTAAAGATCAAGAAAAATCGAGAAAGCCGATGGATTCAGGGTTTTTAAAAAATTAGCACAATTTTAGCACAATTCGAAATCTTCGATGTAAGATGAGCTTGCTAAGTGATGATGAATACTGGAGCGGGAAACGGGATTCGAACCCGCGACCCTCGCCTTGGCAAGGCGGCGTTCAAATTTTTAACTGGGCCGGTTTTCTCGCGATTTTCTTTGATATTAAAAGATTTAAAGTTTACCCTCCTGTCTCAGGAGATCCCTTTTTTTCCCATCAGTCTTTCTTGTCTTAGCACAAAATTAGCACAGTCAACCCTTATTTTCAGAAAAGTCGGGATCCACGACCGAGGCGGCGGCTGCCAGTGGCGCAATACGCGCAGCTGTGCAGTTCAAATGCGCTGAAGGCTCGTGAAAGCTGCTTCGCTGCCTGATCGGCGGGAATGGGGTTAGCGAGCAATGGTGGAAGACACAAAGCGGTCGCCGAGCACCTTCTTCAGGATGGTCGTTTACAGTGCTTTGAGCGCCAAGATCAGCCACTCCCTCCAATCCGAGCACCAACGCATGCATGAGCACCAAAGAGAAAGACCTCTCAGAACCGGTTCCGAGCTTTTTCACAAGGGGGAGAAGGCTCTTTTCATGAGTGACGTTCTCTTCAAAATTCCCTACACAACCATCACATTATCTAAGACAATTATTTGTCTTGATATTGGCGAGCACCATAAAGAGCACGATCTTCCTTCTCTAGGAGAGGAAGAGATTGGGGGGTTCCATTTTTTTTGTGGTTCTCGTTTTCAACAAACCATTTAAAGATTTCTTTTGCATACTCACTACTTCTCGGGTAATGAACAGGAAGACTTCCTCCCTTTGCCCCGTTAAGAAATGCCTTTTTTACTTCACTTAATTTTTCCTCGGCATATTCATCAAATACCTTCTTGAGACTATTGACTGTTTCATGGGGCACAGTCTGATGATCCTGGATCCTTCGATAACGAATCCTAGTATGGTTATCCGGTGATTCGTCGGAGTTCCTTTGTAGCAGGTTCCTGTAGTTTTCTTTCAGTGCAGATCCCGTAGAAAGATCCATCTCTTCAATATCAAGTCGTACAGATCCAAATCCCAGAGGCTTACCCCCACCCATCTTAAGATAGTGGTTCGCAGGCAGGTCTAAAAGCCAGATCAATGCGCCCAACTCCATACTGCTTATGTTGACTACCTGAATATCAAAGAAAAAAATGGTTCTTGGTTTAACCCATTCCTTTATGCTCCGATTTTGATTTGTACGTTCATTTGCCCTCCATTCCTGTACCTTTGAATTCTTGATTGACCAATAATCCAATTTCTCCAACTGTTTCTTGGAGTGGATATAAGTTTTTCGACCTCTAATTTCCTGTCCGGCTTTATAAAAATTTTCTTTGTTTTTTAGATTACATTCTTTGATTTTAATATAAAATCGGCCTTGAGCGGGTTTTGGGGCTGCTAGGATTGAAAGAGAAACCCCTTCTTCGAACTTTTCGATCGCTTGTTCTGTTTGATTTAACTTGGCGAACCCTATACTGAGTTGACCTCGATAAGATCCCTCTCCATTCCCTTGGGATACCCATCCAAAAATCCGATCAGCCGGCGAGAGCTCCTTTAGGTTTTTGGGTGGTTGAAGATTTTTATGAATTAAATCTTGGGGGGATTTTTCATATAGTTTTCTGGAGATCCGGACCGGATAAAGCCCCTTTGGTCTGTAAAATATACCCTTCTGATTGTTTATTTTTTCGCATTCTGCATAGCAAAGAGTCCCTTCTTTCAGTTCCTGCTCATTTTCATTTCCAATGATATGTCTGGATAATGAAAAGGAATCCTTTTGTGCGGGTGGATGTTTTTTACCTTCAGAAATTTCTTTCTTATGAACTTCCTGATAATCCAAAATCAAATCCTTCCAGTTATTTTTCAATTCATCGGTCAAGTCATAATCCTGTATTTTTCCATAAAAAAGTCTTTCGTGATGTTTTTTATCCATATTTCTATTGGTGATATTCAGATATCCTTCGACCCATTCACCCCCTTTATTTCCTTGGGGGGCGGCATTCTTCCATTTTATTTCTATTGGTGAGGGAGTACCTGTTGGCTTTGGTCCGTCTTTTTGTAATTCATGGACATTTTTGAATGTAAGTCCGTTTTTATGTTTCCATGTTGAAATATAGGCCCAAACTTTTTCTCCATGCTCAAAAGAATCAAAATTCTTCAGTCTGAAATTTTCATAAGCCCCAACCCATGCGTCTTCCATAAGGGATATTTTACACTTTCCATTAACTTCGATAATTCGTGCAGGCATCATGTCGTTACTGTTTTTTGTGCTCGAGCGGAAGGCCAATCGTTTGTCATGTTTTTCAAGCACTCCCATCCGACTGTTGGTAATCGCTTCATAGGAAGAGCGGAGCATACCCCTTAAGGATGTCGGAGGTAGGTAGGGTTGTCCTTCCGGTGTTTTTCTAACCTCAAATAAATTATGACCACTCACTTTAGGGTCTGTCGTGAAATTCCCGGGAATCAGAAGGGGGGTGATCGTTTTCAGTGAGACTCGGATGCGTCCGGTCCACGCTTCTGGGAGAAATCGATGATGGCCGAACGGCGGATGATCTTCTAGCGGACCCTTTTGAATGCTGTCGCGGTCGGGGGTCGGAATAAAGTTATAGGGATTTTCAAATTTGTAAGATTGGTCACTCAAAGGAGGCTCCTTATTCCAAAGCTATGGCTTAATGCATTCAAGAAATAGAAGTCTTTCTTCCAGAATGGTTAGATTTCCATCCTCTCTCGCTTGCCCCTGGACTGGTCCGATGTATTCTCTTTTCCGAATAGCGACTCGATCATTTTCGGATAATGTGACTGGAATGGCGATTGGACGGGAACGAACCGAGCCAATCCAACTCCAACGGACTGAAGGAAGCTTGTTTGCTAGGTCGACTTTTTGTCCGATCAGAAAATATCGAAGATCAATCCGACCATTCTTTTCACTTTGAATACGAAAATCCATGATATGAAGATCCTTAATGGGAGGGAGCGATGTCCACTCGGAGATAATTTCCGTTTCAGAAATTCTTACGGCCTGACCAGAGTCATTCAGGGAACTTGGAGTCTTGAGCCAACGGATTTCAGCGGTGGGAGAAAAAATTCGAGCCTCGTAAACATACTTCCAGGGAATATCTTCTCCAAGCTCCGTTTTTCCATCTTCTTTGCAGGCAAAGAAGAATGTGGCTGGCGTGGACATCATTCCTATCCATTGCTCATTTTTCGAAAGGTCGTTCCATAGATCGAAGAGACAAATTTCAGAATTTTGTGAAATATAGATGGATACAGTTTCGCTCATCGGAGAACCTCCGCTCCGGGCTGAGAGGGACTTTCCAACAGGGTCCTTTCGATCCAGATGGACCATTCTTTTTCAGCCATTTCCAGAAGATCCTTAAGCTGAAGTGAGTCTGGCATTCGTGTCCCTGCAACATTTTTCTTGACTTCTATCGTTATAGGATCGGCGCTTTCAGACTGCAAGAGTGATCCAATTCCATGAATCTCAAGTCGCTCGACCTCGATATGGCCATACCCCCGGTTGAATCCGAAGCCTATCGGGATATATCCCGCAGTGAGGTCACGGATCAAAAGCCAGATCAAGGCGAATGGCACCAATGGAGAAATGTCTTCCGATCTTTTCCTGAAAAAATCGACATCCAGTGTCAATGAAAGAGGTTCCCAGTTAAAGTCGAAAGGTTCGCAAGCACTGTAAAGGAACCCTTCGGCGGCACCCCCTGTCCAGCGATCGACCGCATTGTGAAAAGCCTTCTGGAGTTTATCCGTGGCGTTGATTTGGGATTGAGAGAAGTCATGATTCTTTTCAAAAGAAGACTTGCTATAACAAGACAGAACATGAAGTGCGCCTTTCATGCCCTGACCATTGTTCTTGCCGTTGCGTTCGTCGTCTTTTTTGTCAGATCGGGCGATCCCAAAAAGTTCACGAATAAGCGGAAGATTGATGTTCTGATTATGTTTTTCAGGAGTGGATTCCATGGGTGATTGATCGTTTTCCGGGTTGTCCGGTTGGAGGAGAGTCCGCAGGATCCGTTCACAATGTGACCGAAAGACCCCCTTAATTGAACTTCCGGGGAGAACAAGATGGCGTGTCGATCCTGGTCCTTTTGCGCTCATGAGCGGCAGGATATCGACATCGAGTCCCTCCTCGGGAGATTTGCTCATGAGGGGACCGAGAGGTTTCCATTGGATGTCGAATCTCAAAAGATTTGGCGTAAACGAGGGCAAACAGGACTTGGCCGAATCCTCCCATTTCCCCGTAATGTCCGGACTTATATATTCCGAAGCTTCCGCTGGAACTCTCTGTTTCAAAATATTGAGGATTCCCACCCGGGATCCCCAGTCCTCTTCCCGGCAGAAGGAGTCTTTTCGGAGGTAAACGTTTCCCAACCCCCTTGTCGAACCGGAGCCGATGGGGATCTGTCCTTTTTCGAAGGCATTCCTTATCAGCCAGAGAAGTGCGCGGGCCAATTCAAGATCCTTCTCTTGGATAACATCAAGCTTTATTGTCAGAGGAAATCCTGTCCCGGCCGGCAACACCTGCTTATCAAATTTCATTCGCGGAACCGCAGTACCCGAATAGCGATCGATGGCGATTCCATGCCAGATTTCGGGAGTGACATCGTCTGGTAATTTGGGAACGCTGTCTTCAAGGATAAAAAGTGAAGCTCCGTCATCAAGGTTTCCCCACATACGATCCTGAAATCCTTTCATCTCCACGGAAAGGACTCTGACGCACCAGGCTCGAATGGTTCCCGCCAAAGAAGTACCAGGAATGTAATAGCTCCCTTCGCCGTTTTCTGCCAAGGGCATATCGATTTCGATTCCCTCCTCAGCACCTCCAATATGAATCGGAGTTTTTGCCTCTAATTCTCCTGAAAGAATCAGACGGGTATGCAGCAGTCTCGACATCAGCCCTCTCCCTTACTTCCTATTAGTCAGCCCTTTACCTTCGCGATCTTTTATTTCGGCTTGAATGGCCGAAATACAAAAGGATTTTAGAGCCTCCACTTGCATCTCGTTTTTTAATTCTTCCAGTCTTTTCCCAGAGTCCCTTCCTGTGAAAAGAGGGGGCGGATTGTTCTCGTCAAAAATTCTCGTCCAAGCCGACAAAGGGTTTTTCGATAGCTCTTCTATTTTATTAAGGGCCTCCTTCGGCCATTTACTTTTTCTGTTTTCTACTTTTTTAAGATGTTCTATCCAGTCTTTAAGGGGAGATGTTTCCTTGGAAAGAGCTAGGATCTGGGCACGGAAAGCCCCTAGTTGAGAGTTTGAAGGGAAATTCTTTTCCCATTCGAAGAACTTCCTTCTGAATTCTTCATCGTATGCCAGCTGCTGAGATCGAAATTTGATAAGCAATTTCGTTGCTCTCCGTTCGAGGGATCTTGTGAAACTCGACTCCTCTACAGGAGCATTTTTAGAGTCGCTCTCTTTCATTGCATTGGGTTGAACAAGCGGTATTTTTTCGTTTTTAAGCAGTTTCGGGTTGAAAAGGATTTCTCCGAACCCTTCCCCCCTCCGTTCGCCTAACCCTTCAAAGGACAGGGATGACAGGATTTCACTCTGAACCTCCCTATTGGTCTCGAACCTGAAACAGGATCCTTCCGCCCACCCGATTTTAGATGCCCGAGGAATTCCCCACCGGGAGTTCCATCCGTCATCCCGCCAGATCCTTTGAAATGAAATACATGAATCATCTCTATCTACAAAAATTTTACCGAGACGCTCCTCCAGTGCCCGTTTGAGATCCTTGATGTCAACTGTCGGCTGCAAGGAGGCATTGCGTAAAAGAAGAGGGGATGCCAACCAGAGAACAAGATAATTCCCGTTCGCTGAAGGATCCGGGGAGGATGGAGATAATTCGGGTGGATTGGAGACATTTATTTCGACGAGCCCATAGTCATCTTTTCGGGAAATACCCAGACGATATTCTCCCTTTACAGTCTCTTTGAATGATTCATCACAAAAAGGTGTGCGGGTCCAGATTTCCGATATAAAGGTCTGTCCAGCTTTCAGGGCTTCATAGGAATAAACGCCTCCCACATCACTTGTGGGACGTTGGGAATTGTCGTCGATCGTGGCATGGGTTGTGATAATCGTTTCGGGCCTGTCGATCAGGACCTGTTCGAATAATTCGAGGCTTACATATCCTCCTCGAATCTGTTTTCTCTGAGTATTATCTTCAGGCTCGCCCAGAAGGAAGTTCCAACAGTTGGGTTTTCCTGATCCTTCGAGTTTTTCCCTATAGAGGGCGAGTGGGGCTGGGATCATGCGTGTATTTTGATGGGCAAGATAGGCATTTCTGATCTGAGTAGTTCCATTAGCAATGGATTGAGACCATCCAGGAATGAGTTTGGGGAGCCGGTCATTCATCGAAGCAAGGATCATGGTTCCTGGAATATAGTCCCTCGAGTAAACAATGTTCCCTCGGACGCCATCAGCGATAATGACCGGTGTCTTCAACCTGATCTCGAGACAATACCTATGCCATCGATCTGAAGGGGATGGTAGTGACGTGCTCCGGTTTTGATGATCGGTCAATTCTTCAAGAGGGAGTGAGTGGTTTTGCTCTTCAAGTGTTTTGAGAAATTGCGCTTGTCTCTCCTGCGGAATATTCCAAACCCATTTACAACGACCGGCACCCCGACGTCTTTTTCCGCCAATCCTCTCTACTACAAGGCTCCCGGCCCAGAGGAGTGCAAGGGCAGCATCTCTGGTCGATCCATCTTGAATATCAAGTTCAAATTGGCACATGAGAGTACTGCCGGTTATAGCCATTTCCTCCATCCTAAGATGATCTTCGCGCGACACTCCCCATTCGTCCAAACTGACACCTGATTTAACAAATGTCAGTGCGTTTCGGAGGGCTACCTGCCTTGATGCATCCCTTTGGTCGGAGGGGGGAGACGAAAGGTCCAATCTTAGGGCTTTGTCATATAAAGCAGGCGTCACGCTGAGATGTGCCGCTAAAGGTCCTTTGACGTTTTGTCTGATTTCTCTCGCGTTTTTGGAGACATGTCCAAAGATTAATTTTACGAGGGAGCTCCAATAGCCGCTTTCATCTTTGTCGTCCAGTCCCCTTGCGACCGTTTCGCAAGAATCTCTCCATATTCCCACAATTGTTTTGGCTGGAATGAAGGGAAGACCGTCTTCAGGATTCCTTCTGACAATACGATCGATATCCCCAGGCCGGCCGATTCCCTCTCCCACATGCCAGTCGCTTTCGAATTCGATGCGCAGGTTCATTTCTGTTCGGTCACTCATGGTCGTTCTCTCCCCAAAAATCACGACTGCTCATCGCATCGAGAAATCGGGTTTCCAATTCATTGTTCGAACTACGGAAAAGGTTAGAATCGGAATTTACTTCACAAAGAACGTCGAGCAAACTCTTTCCTCGTTCCATTTTTCCGAAAAGCCGTCCCAATTCCTTCACCCGTCCACTGACAATATCAGGACCCAAAGGCAGAGAATCCCTGAGTCGATGCATCTGTCCGTTTGGAAGAATCCGCATTCCCAAGGAATCTTTTTCGTTCAGTGCCTTTACTCTGGAAATCAGACCTTCCAGATGATGGCTATTGGCCCATTCGACTCCCTTTTCCGCATTTTTGAGGCTGTCCATTGGAGAGACAACATAGGGACCTGCATAAAGTTTCATGGTCTGTTTTGATTCCAGTCCAATAACCATGTGTTTTTGTCTCAATCTTTCAAGATCGGAAAATGAGTTGTCGTAAAGAACATGGAAATCCAGGCTTGAGCAAGGGAATGGCTGGTCATTTTTTGTGAGAATTTTTTTCACCATCTTGGCAGAAGATTGGAGTTCTGCGGCAAGAGCGTACCCGCTGTAAAAAGGAAAATGGGACTTCATGATGGCCACTCCGGCAGAGGCAGAAAGATGGTTTTCTCCGAAAGCCGTTTGAGCGATCTTTTTAATGATTTCATCTTCACTTGAGATTTTTTCAAATTCAAGGAGGAATGTTTCTGTGAAAGGAAGGGCATATTTTCCAGAGACGATGACTGTCAAGTCGTCCCCTCCTATCAGAAGAGGAACCAAGGGGATCAACTCGCTATGGGAAGTCCATGAGTTCAGTTTTTCGCATGCCACACAAAAGGCTTTTTCAGTTGCATCTTCCAATGCTAGTGAAAACTTTCGTAGGGTCTGAAAATAGTCCTCATTAATTTTTTTTACATGATCCTCGAAATTCATAAAAATCTGTCCTAGACCGTTTCCGTCGGAAAATACGAGGCCTATCCAGTTTGAGGATTTGGAGGTTCCTTCAAATATGTTTTCCAATTCTTCAATGTTTCTTGCCAATGCAATTTCCACGTTGTTCAGATTGCTCGCCAAAATTTCATTAACCCTTTTAAACCAGTGATCGGCAAGATCCCTTTTGGCCGCTATCGATGGGGAGAGGTATTCCCAAACGTTTGGCCGAACGTTTGTGAGTTCTCCCGCTGGAAAGCCGGAAGCGGCACAAGGTTCGTGTAAGGGGATCGATTGCGAACGAAGTAACGGACCCGGAAGATCGTTCTGAAGGCGATGAAACTTCTGATTTACCATCTTATAGGCTTTACCAGGAGTCTCTAAGATTTCAGAAATAGCCCCGCTTATGTTGAGTCCGGGGGCTTCCATTAATGCCCTTTGGGTGACGTTTTGAATAATTTTCTTCCCCAATTCCCTGTTTTCAACTTTTAAAAGAGCTTTTCCGGAAGTGCAAATGATAACTTCAATTCCCCCTTCTGGCTTGGAGTTTCGAAGATTTTGCCTGAGTTGTTTTGGGGTTTTATTCCATAACCCTTTACTTCCTCCTAATTCTTGAACAGCTTCAAGGACCCATTGCGTACCCGACCGGTAGGTGATTTCAGATGCTCCGATATTTTCCCTCATTCTGTTACTGGAGTATATGTAAGCTTGGTTTCCAGATGTTTCGATAAAAACTAGATATTGTCCCATTAATATTCCTTCTAGGGATTATGAATCTTTAAGGTAATTAAAAGGTAAAAAACAATACATCTTAATTAAATAGATTGAAAAGTGGTTTCAATCCCCTGAGAAGTCGGGGGCATAGGAATAAAACAAAGGGTACTCTTATGCCAAAAGCAAAAAAGTTTCAATCCCCTGAGAAGTCGGGGGCATAGGAATACTTGATCGACTCGATCCACCCCGGCTATGAGAGTTTCAATCCCCTGAGAAGTCGGGGGCATAGGAATAATCCACACTTTCGGTCCCACTATGTTACGTGGTTTCAATCCCCTGAGAAGTCGGGGGCATAGGAATGGAAACGGGGAAGTGGGAGTTCGTAGGGGAGGTTTCAATCCCCTGAGAAGTCGGGGGCATAGGAATGGCTGCACGCCAATGCGCGGTTGCTTGACCAGTTTCAATCCCCTGAGAAGTCGGGGGCATAGGAATTTGTGAAAGAATCTGGGTACGAAACGCTGGCAAGTTTCAATCCCCTGAGAAGTCGGGGGCATAGGAATGCATGTCACGGGGTCGGAGATCGGCGCCATTGCGTTTCAATCCCCTGAGAAGTCGGGGGCATAGGAATGGATCAGGGTTCTCGGAGGAGATAAGCAAAAAGTTTCAATCCCCTGAGAAGTCGGGGGCATAGGAATAGACCAGAAGCGGGAGAATGGGGAGGAAAACGAGGTTTCAATCCCCTGAGAAGTCGGGGGCATAGGAATTTTACGTACTTCTCCAGGATCGGCCTTCTGGGGTTTCAATCCCCTGAGAAGTCGGGGGCATAGGAATTTGAGGTTCTCAACCCGAACTTTTTTGAAGCGTTTCAATCCCCTGAGAAGTCGGGGGCATAGGAATACAATTTCTTTCACAAAGCGGACAGGGGAAAAGTTTCAATCCCCTGAGAAGTCGGGGGCATAGGAATCACGCTTTTGCCAGAGTTTTGAGTGATTGGGTTTCAATCCCCTGAGAAGTCGGGGGCATAGGAATGTTGTCTTGCGCAGGAGTCTAGCCATGCGCAGTTTCAATCCCCTGAGAAGTCGGGGGCATAGGAATGCAGACTTCTATGAGGGGTACCGCGAAGGGCTTGTTTCAATCCCCTGAGAAGTCGGGGGCATAGGAATCTCTGTCTGGCGGTCTGGGCGGTGGTTCAAAAGTTTCAATCCCCTGAGAAGTCGGGGGCATAGGAATAGTACCAATCAAAACCCTTGTCAGTCAATGGTGTTTGGAAGGTTTTTGGAGCAAAAACTTAAAAATGGCAAAAACGACCGCTTAAAACCAGAAAAAACAGATATAAGGATAAAAAATCATTTACTCATCGCAATGGAGCAATGAATCGCTCAAAATAGGAATTTTAAGGTCATAAAAAATAGATTTTTTATGAAAGCTTCAAAAACCCTTGTGGAAGAAGTGTGGAGCAAAAAATGGCCACCTATCAATACCATGTGAGTATGGTCTGGTAAAAAGGTTTTTATGACTCGACGTTTTATAAGATTCATGGGTCCGATGGGGCAACGGCCAAGCGGTAAACGCCCAATCCAAAAGTTGTTTTGTTTCCGATTTGAAGCCATTGCCCCAATCCCAGCCAGGGAAGAAACTCTGTCATATCCCCAATATACTCAAGAACTCCGATGATTCCTCCGTGCATTATCTCTTTTTCCTGTCGGGAGGACCAACGACTTACATCCACCCATTGAATGTTGTGAAATCCATCCATGACATTTTCGGCCCTTTCAAGAATTATTTTCTTTTCCCACGTGTAGGGAGTCGGAAGAATCTGGTTCATTCTCCCAAGAACTCGTTGCATGATCAGCTGAAAGCTAGGCGGAGAGAAGCTCAAACGATTTTCAGATTTAATGCGGAGGGGTGTATCACAAACAAGTTGAATATGATTGGTTTTGTAGCCTTTGGTAAGAAGAAGAACTTCCTCTGCAAGAAAAGGAGAGGAAACTGGTAGAGAGTTTGGTGCACCCGGAAAAATCTTCCGAACCTCCGAAGGAGTCACAGACTCTACAGTCAAAAGCTCGGCCGTTCCTCTTGTCATACCAGTCGTTCTTTTTCCGAGTCCGGATCGCGAGACGTGATAAACGGCCTCCATACATTGCGGAGCATGTTGAGTTCCATCTCCGAAGAGCGTCAGGTCAAAGGAAATAATTTCACCAAATTTGTATTGGGATTGAGTACTCAAGGGGGCATGAATGGCGTAAGGCTGGGTTCCACGAACTTTGTAGAGAGCCTCATATGTTTTGGGAAATCGTTGATGAAGCCCCATTCCGATTACGCTGTGCCAAAAGGCTCCCTGAAAGGAGGGAAGCGCTAGTCCCTGAGATCTTAAGTAAAACCGAAGTTTGCAAATCGGAAAATTTCCCCAGATATTGGCTAACGTCAGAGAAACCGGTGGAGGTGTTCCTAAAAGCTCCATGGACGTCTCCTTTATTCGATGCGTGCTCCAACTATAAGGATGTTACCCAACAATAAGATAATCTGCTGGCCGATGAGTGGGGGGACCTCCATCGTGACAAATATCTTGTTGGTCTTTATGACAGAAGTAGTAAATTCTCAGACTATCGCCTTCTTTCAAGTGAGGAATGAGATGATCCCAGAGTTTCCGAAGAACATCCGGGGTTTCAATGTGACATTCAAAAACGCTTTTTTGAACTCTAACGCCATACCCCATCAGTGTATGCGCAATGGAAAGACGAGATTTGTCGTTTGAGACGTCATAACAGACCACAGCAAAAAAGCCCATGCGGAATGTCCTTCATTCAGAAAATCAGGTACGGGTCAAGAGGCGCGGGTGGGCGTTCCGTTTCGCTACCTCCGACGAGGGTCTTCTTCTGACAATGAGCGCAAATGGGGTAATAACGGACACTATCCGATTCATCAATCCCTACTTTCAGGATAACGGCTCGGATTCTCTCCAACTGATCAAGGGTTAATTCGCATTCAAAGACGCTGTACTGAGCACGCCGTCCAAACCCTGATAGAATGGTTTCGATTTTTTTCCGTTTTCGATCATCTGCAATGTCATACGTTACAAGCCAAATCCTTGGCACTAGCGCATCCTGAAAGCTAGGTAGGGAGTTTTAGCCCTGAAAAATGAGGCATAGCGTTCCGCTTGGAGATCAATCGCCCGGCGATAATCTGTTTTAGCGCGGGTTGATGGATGGATAAAGGCTCGGTTCATGCAGGCTTCAAACTCTGAAACAATCATTCTCCTGAGATCAGAAGAGAGTTGACAGATTTCAGACTCTTCGGTTTTGGTGAAATATTCAGGGAGAATCTTGCCCTCGCAAAAAAGCGCTAGAACCATTCTGTCGACCACCGGAGACCGAAATTCCTCCATAAGGTCAGAGGCGAGGGCAGGGTGTCCGGGGCGTTGAGCATGATAGATCCCGATATAAGGGGAAAGTCCCTTGCGCCTGAGTGCGCCAAGAACATTTTGATAGAGAAATCCGTACCCATAGGAGAGAACGGCATTGACAGGATCGGGAGGTGGTCGACGTTCCCGACCACTCCACGTCCATTGTGCTGGAAGAAATTGTCCAAATCCCTGAAAAAAATGACGCGCTGCACTGCCCTCGATACCTCGCAGAATGTCGACATCGGTCGCATTCATCGCATTCTTCGATAATCGTTTCAGAAGGGAATCAGTTTCATGGAGGTCAGAAATTTGCCGGCGCATGTTGAATTGGCGCAGAACCTCCCTGCTATTAGCGATTTTGGCAGAAACAAGTGACTTGGCAAGAGCAAGAGCCGCCTCAGGTTCTTCAAGAATCTTTACCTGGGAGGCAAGAAGAGAGAGTTGTCGGCCGGACAAATCATCGACTCTGAGATCGCAATTTCCAGGAAGCGTGGAGAAAAAGATATCGGTTCCAGTTTCTCGACAGGCCCGAGCAAGGGAGGCGGAGAGGATTTGGTTCCCTTGAAGAACAATGGTATCAATCTGGTGAAGGGGGATTGTCCGAACCTCCGCCCCTTTATGGCGGATGATGATCCGATTGTTGCGCAATCCGATGAAAGCTCCTTGCTCCAGAATATAAAGAGTCCTGCGAAGGGAAGGGTGATCAGCTCCATTAAAATTCTCTTCATCAATCAAGACTGGGGAGACAGAAGGGTCTTTCTTCTTGGAATCAGTTGAGTCTGTGTGGAAACTTTGGTCTGGGGGAGGGATCTTTTTGTTTTTTGCCGGAAGGTCCTTTGATTGAAAAATATCGAGATTGATGGTCTCTGATTGAATCTCTTCCCCAATAAAATCCGTTCCAAGAAACCGAAATCCCTCATCAAAAGAGGTAATTCTTGTTTTTTCCGGCTCGATCTTGAGTGAGAGATAGCTTAAAACATCTTCGCTGAGATGAAGGGCTTGAACAGCCTCCGGACGGGTTTTACAAAGCACGATAAAGTCATCCGCAAAACGGATAACCCTGTAATGCTCTCTCAGAAGCGCTTGGTCGAGCTCTGTCAGATAGAGGTTCGCTAACAGGGGGGAAATAGGAGATCCCTGGGGGATTCCCTTGGAAGGTATATGTTGTGCCTGCCCGTCCTTAATCGGAGCGCACAGCCAAGAGGTAATCAAATCGCTAACTGAAGAGTCGTGAAGAATAGAGTCCAGCTTAAAAAGAAGCTGAGGATGCGGTATTTCATCAAAAAAATGTTGAATGTCAGCATCCACAACCCACTGATAACCTTTTTCTCGGTATTCAATGATGCGCGATAAGGCCATCTGCAAAGAGCGCGCAGGCCGATAGGCATAGCTACAGTCCTCGAAATGCTTTTCGAAAATGGGCGTGAGAACCTGGGAGAGGGCTGTTTGAAGAACCCTGTCACGGACGGTTGGAATTCCCAGTCCTCGAGGTGTTTTTCCCGGACGATCAATCCAAATACGGAGGACCGGGTCGGGAACATAGGTGCCACACCTCAATGACTGGACAAGCTCCATAAGGTTGGTAAAAGCTTTTTCCCCATAACGTTCGACCGTCACACCGTCAACTCCCGGACTTCCAGCATTTTGGTGTACGTGGCTCCAAGCCAGCAAAAGATTGCTGTCAGAGAGGAGCGACTCGATCAGAGCGCTCAGATTTGTCGAAACATTCAATGAGACTCTCCCAATGCTTGCTTAAGGTAAGATTGAAGCTTTTGGAGTTCATTGGGACCTAGAAGCTTGATCGAGAGATTCCTCGCCCGTTCAATCAACCCTTCCGAAGGTGTTTGCGCCGTGACAATAATGGTTTGTGCAAGTCTTCCACCAACAGCCTGGCGCAGTGTTTCCGCCTTGTAGGCAATATCTGTGGCATTATTATTTTCGCTGTACTTTCCTTCGAGATTGCCAGTTTTGCACTCAACGATCGCAAGCTTATTCTGATGACAGACGACAAGATCAAATTCATTCTCAACATGGTTTGTTTGGCTTTGAACCTTCACATTGCTTTTGACATCAAAAAATTTTCCATCAGCTTGAAGATAAGCGTACTCTTCAAGCCATCCGCCATTAAGGAAGTAGCGAGCGGAGTCATCGACAAACTCAAATTCTTTCTGCCTTATTTCCCAGCGTATTAGGTTGTGCGTTACCAACTTCAACAAAGCTGGAACCCAGTTGCCATGAGGAATCTGCCGAAAAGTTAAAATCTCTTTGTGAGCCATAAAGTTGAAGGAGCTAAAAAGGGATCCAAGAGTGGAAGCCTGTTGAGCAAGATACTGGGTGAGGTCTTTTCGTGAAAGTGTGTTTTTTCTCCACTCCTCGTGATCGGATGAAGAACTGATAAATTCGAATCCCTGGATTGATAAGTAGGTTGGCACATTGAGAACATTTTCTAAAGGAGTTGGAGGGACGGGAGGAGCAATTCCTTCTTTAAGCATCTCGATTCTATTGTGAGTTGTGTCGGTATAAATAATTCTGCACTTTTCTTCGCGAAAAGCCTCCCAGAATCCAAGGCTCATAATCTTGTTTCCCCCGGTAAGGTTCAAAACAATGTCCTCACCGGGATAGTCCCGCTTGAGACGAATGAGCAGCTCACTAGCCCATGCCCTGACATCAGAAAGAATGGCATCGGGAGCATTAACTTCATTTTTAACATTAATATTATGTCTCCCGAAGGAGGCGATTAGTTTTTTGTCAAGCTCCTTTTTGACAACCATATCCGTGCAAACCGCCACGACGGCTTTGGGTTTGTAAAAAAAAACAGGAATAGCATTGGCCAAGGGTTCCTGCGAGACAAGGATGACATGAATGCTCAAGAAATCTCCTTATCTATCTGCAGCTCGATGATAAACGCCCTCGCATCAAGCATCCTGTTCGTCTACTGATCAAATCTCCTCCATCTTGATAGGTAAAAAGTAGATTACAGTTCTACCTTAGTAATAAAGTTAAGGCATTTAAGAGGGATTTTTGAGTTCTTCCCATTATTTTTATATTCTTCTATGGAATCTTTCGAAAGCTGAATAGACATATCGTTTGTCAGCGTCAGCATGGAGAAAACAACAGAAGTTTCCTTTGTCCCTGAAGTAATATCGATCACGATTTCCGACTCTTTGATTTTATGCTCTTCTTTGATCTTTTCGATGGTCTTACTAATTGATTGAGCAACATTGTGCAGTGATTCCAAGTTGTTAAAATTTGTGGCGAAGTGAATGATCTGAAGATCCTTTTGAAGGAATTCATTTTCCTTGTATTTATTTATTATCTTTTCGAATTCGGGGTACTGATAAACACTATCATCCCATGTTATTTTTCTTATAATTTTTTTACCGTCTTCGGATTTTTGAAAAGCACAGCGGTTTGGAGGAAGTGAGTATTGAGATAGATCCCCCTTGTTTTTTCTGATTTCTGCTTCGAGTCTTTCCGCTTCAGGCTTGATATTTTCCACTTCAGACTTGAGTTTTTTCGCTGCAGACTTGAGGTTTTCATCTGCAGACTTGAGGTTTTCATCTGAAAACTTGAGTTTTCCAGCTGAAAACTTGAGGTTTTCCGCTGCAGACTTGAGGTTTTCAGCTGCAGACTTGAGGTTTTCATCTGAAAACTTGAGTTTTCCAGCTGAAAACTTGAGGTTTTCCGCTGCAGACTTGAGGTTTTCAGCTGCAGACTTGAGGTTTTCAGATTCAGACTTGAGGTTTTCCGCTGCAGACTTGAGTTTTTCCTCTGCAGACTTGAGTTTTTCCTCTGCAGACTTGAGAATTTTTTCGTCAAATGAGCTGACTACGATAAGAAACTTTAAACTATCAGCATATACATCGAGAGGAATAAGATTCATAAGCCAGTTTATCTTTGCTATTTTACATTTATTATTAACGATTTCAGTAATATCTTTATGCAAAGATTTTTCCCCTAATTCGTACGGCTGATCATAATCGTCCTTATCTCCAAGACTTATATGATTTATTTTGTTATCAAAAATGCGATAATCCTGCGGTAAACTGGAAAGACACATTACAAGCAATTTTATTTTTGCCGTGTCTTTTGTATAAAGATGGATGATATCTTCGCTTAGCTCACGGGAGAGAAATTTTAATAGAAATCCTAAACTTATGACTGAGAGGACCATAATGAATAAACTGGGCAACTCTTCGCCGTTTAAATAAAAATCTTTCCACTCATGAAAGGGTCTTTCTCCAACAATCGCCTCAACGGTAATGTCAATAAAAATTAATGTTAAACCAACAACATACATTTTATGTTTAATCATTGAATACTTAAATGTTTTGAGGAATTTAAGCTTGTTGTTTTCCACATTTATCACAAAACCCAAGATAAGCGCGAAAAAGAACAAGAAGATAGCAACATGAGTTTCAGATATCATGAATATTCTCCATTTTCGTAGGCGTGGTTTTGACCTGTCATCTCAGCATGACAAGTCGAGTGACCGCTTTGATCTGGCCTTTGTCATCTCTAATGGCCGTGTCTCCGGTATCTGGTGCCGCAATCACCGCATGAGAGGGAATCATGGCCGAATGGCTTTCCAGTCCTGAAAGAACAAGACTGGACACCAAATAGATATGATCAGCCGCTAATTCAATTCCGAAATTGACTGGTCCCCATCGTCGATGGATGGCGGGGATCCCTTGAATATCTGGACGCGATTCCTCGATCGCAGAGACTCGGGCGACAATACCTGAGGGAGGGATAGTCGTCTCCTTCCCATCCGAACTTCTTAAAACAATGGCATGAGGGGTAAGATTAACGAAAGAATTAAAAGAATCGCCCACCATTTACCCTCCTTGAAAGAAGTCTTCATTATTATCTAGAAGTTCTTCAACAACCTCTTTTTTTATTAAAAATAACTTATCTTAATAATTCTTATAATTCAATGATCCGCTCCGGATCGAAATCCAGGTTTTTTTCAAATGGATACCCGGCGGGATTGCAAAGGATTCTGGTTTTCCCAATCAGGTAATCTGATGAGTTATGGCAATGTCCATGAATCCACGCTTCTGGCGCGGACTCTCCAAGTCCGACAATATAATCATCAAGTCGGTTACAGAAAGCTCCTGTCACCGGAGAGTCCGAATAGGTGGGATCATTGGACAGGATTGAAGGGCTATGATGCGTGACGACAACCGTTTTACCAGGGAAAGGAGTTGAAAGTTCCGTTTTAAGCCATTCCAGAGATTCCAAATGTCGGCTTCGAACGTCTTCCCACTTTAGGTCCAGATTCGGAGTTCGCGGAGAACCGGATTTGCTCCAATGAATGTACTTAAAATCCGCAAGTCCATCCACTCCCTCCTCCCATGGATCGGAGATCGATCGTCCTTCACTGGCGGGGCCCTGACTACCATCAAAAAAATCTGTCCATAAGGAACCCCCGAGAATCCTGATTCCGAAAATGACAATGGAATCATTTTCCAGAACATGGACCGAGGGAAAATTTTGGAACGCATGCTGGTACAGACCAACTCCCTGATCCCAGGTCACATGATAGAACTCGTGATTTCCCAGAACGACAATGACCGGTCCGGGAAAGGCTAGTTTTTCAACTGTGCTTGCCAGTTCCCGGGGGGTACCTGCGATGTCTCCGGCCAGGATGAGGATATCGGACTTTCCGACAACATTGTTTCTTCGGAGAGGCCGTTGATCAAACTCGGTATGCAAATCAGAGGCAAACTGGATTTTCATATAAGATGACTCCTGCCAAGAGGGCGACTTCCGGAAATCGCAGGACGAAAGGAGATGGTCAGCCGATTTCCCGAAGTCAGACCAGGCTGTGCTTCCTTAATCGTTAAAAAAATTTCCCGAATTACAAAAATTTTCCGCAATAGATCCTTACGGAAAGAGTTCTTTCATTATAAAAAACACAGATTATTACCTGCTCTCCGTTTTTTGGCTCTTTTTTTATTATGGTGGTTTGGCATCAGTTGGACTCTTGTTCCATTTCGGCGATCGCACATGCCTTCATCCTTCTTGCCACTATGACACTCTCAAACACAGGGAACACCGTCAGAACCATAAGAATCAATGGAGCATAGTATTTTAACTGAGATTGAACGAGGATGCCTGAAACATAAAACCATGCCATGAAAATGATCCCGCAGAAAAGCAGTCCTTTACGCCACTGCCCGTTGTAGACCTGCCCAAGTCCTGGAAACAGGAGCGCGAGAAAAAAAGCAACAATGGGTTTTTTGATGCCCGGTGGAGTCGAGGTGCGCTGCTGTAGGCTCCGACGCGCCAGAACTCCCAGTATGTATCCAGTCCAAAAGTTCGACATTCTGACCTCCCCGATTTTGCCTTACCACATTACAACTCAAACAAAAAAATAAACCTCCCAAGTATCTGATGGGACAAAAGCCCGATGGGTCAGGCGACACTCCGCATGTAACGATTCTTGGGCAAACTCCCCATTTTTCCCTACACCTAGCCTCTTTTAATCCTTTAAAGTCTTGAAGGTTGGCATATACATCTCCCTCATTCAGCAGCTTGAGGTCCTGGGAGTCGGATTAAAACTCCGTACTATGAAGAAGATCGTCAGACTGCGGATTTTTGAGATCGTTCAGCATGGGGATGAGGAGCGAACTAATCACGTCCGGGTTGTTTTCCGGCATATTGTAATTCATGAAGCCGTTATGGTCTACGTGACCGGCATAGCTTGTATGGGCACGTTCAACGGTTTTATGTGTGGTCGCATCCTGGATCTTGAGTCGAGTATGAACGTCCCACCCGAGCGTGCCGTATTCCATAAGCTTGAGAATTTTAATCGTCAGGATAAAGGCCGGTTTGATATAATCGTCCACCACCCGAAACCCTTCTGATCGCAAAATTCTCTTCGCGTCTCGTTCGGCAACGCGATTCGGCATAACCGGGTTCACTCTCTCATGCTGTTCCTTTGCCGTCACCTGAAACGACACCGCGCGGCGAAGCTCCCGCATGTGGTCATCCGACACACGAGACACCTTGCGCTCCCCGGTTAAAAGATACCATCCCGCGTGATCCTCTTTGAGCTGGTTCAAAAGCCCGATGAGCTTTGTTGCCGCGCGGAATTTGACCAGGGAGGAATCCATGGGCGAATCCAACGTCGTGAACAGCTTTCCGATCTCGTGGGACTCAGACGTGATGGCAATCTCGTAAAGATCCTTCGTGTGGGCGGGGTTCACCGCCAAAAACACACAATAAGGATCGACATGCTTCACGATAAGCCCGCGAATCTGCTCCATACCCTGAATCCCCACTTGACTGTGCGTTGAGCGGCTCACTGTCATGTTCTGCCGATCAGTCGTCGAGGAATATTGCGATGTCACATTGACCCCAAGCTGCGTGACGAGCTCCTGCAACGCGACCTTCTGGGACTCTGCAAATCCTCCGCTGTCTCCTCCATCGCAGGACCACGCCCTAACGTACTTCGGAGAGGGGTATCTATGCCGGAGCTCCCTCTTACGCTCTTGGCGAGAATTCTGCATTTCAACCGACGGAGAAATGGAAGCTTGCGGAGCGACTGACGGGACATGGGCAACAGGAGGAGGTGAGGCGCAACCAGCAAGGAAGACGCCAAAGATCAGGGAAAGAGCGAGAAGTTTTTTCGTGGTTTTCATGTTCTCTCCTTCGTTGAAGCGAAACGGATACGAACTCAGCGTTAGTCCAGAGAGAGATCGAACAACCCAATACTGAATCTTAATTTTTCACCAGGTCGAAGTTTGGCATAAAGTTAAGATCCAGTCTTTTTACGGCCCACCCGCGGAAGAAAACCAGGGCGTAATTTCTGAGCACTAAAAACAACAAGCCCGAGGTGAGCGACCTGTTGATGCACTTGCCCCCCCTCTGTCACAAATGACTTCATCATGGGCAGAGGTCCTTGATGAAAATCCTTCTGTTATTGGAGAGGACGGGCACAGTGAATTTCTTCAAGCGACCTCTATCGCGAATCCAACTCTGATTGAGGATGTGACGCGTTCATGTTCTGAATCTTTCGTTCAGGGGGACTCGGAGCAAAAACAATCCCTTCCGGCCGAATCCCCAACTCATACTTTTTCCAACGCTTCCCCGACCCCTTGATCAGATAGGGAGCGGCATGGTGCTTGAGAAGCTTCATGATCTGATGGTTGAGACGGGAGCGTTTCTGTTCGAAAAAGTCCTGGTCCATCCCCTTTTTCAATGTTTTTTCCGTACGCTCTAGTCCGCCCATTTTCCCTCGAACCCGTTGAAGCTCCTCCAGATATTCTCTGGCGTATTGCATATTAGGAACGAGCTCCTTGGGGCAAGACAGGGGTTCCTTATTCGTCTTTTTTCGCCGGGCAAACCACGCAAGGAAGGCCAGTTCAGTGGGGGGAAGAATCAGCACCTGACTACCTGCCTGCACTTCATGTCGATCGAGATCGATATATAGGTGATGGGGAGGAATGGCGGACTGCGCCGCCTCAACAACCTCCTGATAACTTTTATGTGTGGCGAGCATGGTGTCGGGGAGAATATGACGAAGGCGTACGAACGGAATGGACGCCAGAGTAATTTGAGCCTCTCGGGAATTACACAGGGATCCATCAGCGTGCGGATTGGCCATCATGACAGGTTCTTTGGGGGGATAGTAAAATTCCGGCATGGATTCGAAAGGATGGGAGACAAGCACATGAGAGAGTCTGTCTTGAGATCGACCAAAGAGAGAGAGGGCATATCCTGCGTAAAACCCCATCGTTTTGCGACCACCGGCCATAGAAAGATGAAGGGAGGACTCTGGATCCTCCGTTAGCTTCCGGACAATCTCTTCGATAAAATTAGCCGCCTGTTCGTTGTCGCCATCAGAACGAATATCACTCAAGGGATGGCCGAATTGATCCTTGAGCACATAGATAAAGTCGTTATTGAAAGAAATTCTCGGAAGGTCATAGTCCCGAAGAAGTTGCCAGAATTTTCCATGGGTAGGGTCAAAAAGGTCTTCCCGGGCAATCCTTGCCCCCTCTGTTGTCGTAACAAGGTGAACTTCAGTCGGTGTCCACCGGGGAGACTGGAGGACAGAGAGAGCATAAAGAGTCTCCGTGACAATCTGGGGGCTCATGCCGGTGAGGCAAAGAAGAATTCTTCGAGAAAATTGGGTGGGGTCCAAAAAAGGATGCACCGTGCTCACAACGTCCTCCTTGCGGGCCATTCAATAAGGATGGCAAATAAATCCAACCCTTGGAGATGAAAAACATTCGTTGCCGACTCCTCCATTTGCCAAACCGGAGCCATCTTCCTTATCCGGGTCATCGACAGCCCATCTTCTCCAGATATTGCAGTCAGGAGATCTCTTCTCCCTCTCAGTAAGGCTCCGTGGAAAATATCCCCCTCTTTCTTCAGGACGGACTGTTCCCTGACTCTCATTGGGATGTTCCGGATTCACCGATTTACCTCCACGCCCCAACCACTGGGGTGTCGATTGGCTTATCTCTCCTTTCGAAGAAACATTATGAGCTCCGTTTGGACGCGCTGCGTGATGTGACGATGGACAAATAGGCAATCAATGATCTTCTGGAAGCTTTTTTCCTAAGAATCCAAGTATCACGTCTCCCCACACCATGATGGATGAGGAGACGTGACTTATTTTGCCCAAGATCCAGAGAAAAATCACTCACCTTATCAATAAAAACCATGAAAATTGATAGATGACAGGTCTCCGTCCCTGACTGTCGGGGAGAAAATTCAGACAAATCCGAGCGGCTCCCTTTTCCGAGAGATCTTGGAGGTAAAGTGTATGTCTTGGGGTTCGACTCGAACCATTTCCGTTGAAGCAGTGGACCGTTCATAAGATCGGGTTGCCGCCATTTCTATGCCCTCCTCCAGGAATTTTCGAGCTTCCCTGGGAGAACATGTGGCAAGCAGCTCCCGAACTTCAACAGAGAGAACGTCGAGTCGATCTCGAAGAGGCATGTTCTCTCTGATGCTGTCGAAGATCGACGGGATAATGGATGTCACCATTTCTTCCTGTGTAGGAGGCTTAATCTCGAAGATCGTGAATCGGGACAAAAGACTCTCCGGAATACTATCAAGGCTGTTTGCCGTCGCAACCCAAGTGATCCATGAGGCGTCAAGAGGAAACTCGGGGCCGAGTCCGTCTTCTACGAACTCTTTTGCCGTGATGGGCTCGAGAAGTCCATGAAGAATTTGCAAGATGTTTCCATTCTCGGTACTGGTTTGGGATTTTTCAATCTCGTCGAGAACAAAGATCGGATTGATCACTTCGCCAAAACAAAGAGACTTCGCCACATGCCCCAGCATTCCGCTTTTGAAGGTAAAGGAGAGACCTGTGAGCCAGGAGGAGTTGGTTTGGCTCGGACAATCGAGAAAGGTGATTTTGGTCCCGAGAAGGGCGGCCAGTTTTTTGAGATAGACAGACTTTCCGACTCCAGGGGGTCCGACCAGAAGCAAGGGAGCTATGCGGGCCGGTCCCGTCCCCATTCGACACATAATCGCGAGCGAACGAATCTTTAAAGTTACGTCACGAAAATTGGGAAAGAGGTCCAATAGCGTCGTAAAACATTCGGGATCAGGGAGCGGGCAAGCTTTTCGGAACCTTCCCCGCGCTAAAATCCTTTGAACGATTCTTATCCGTTTTTCCTCTTCACTCTCGTTCTGTTCAAGAAATTTCTCCATGGCCTCTTGCACCGATGGAGTAAAGATAGATTTATCAAAGAGATCAGGTTCGGCTTGGTTTTCTTGTTCTTCTTCCCGATCATTGGAAGAACTCTCGGCGAAATTTTGGACCTCTTCTGTCTCAAACGTCCCGTAAGGGTCGGACAGGTGATCTAGCTGAATAGGAGTATGCTCACCACTTTCAAAGCTGATTTCTTTATTTTTAGAGATGAGCGCCTCAATGTATACTTCGGGATCCACACTAAGAGCATTGGCTTTTTGAATGATGTCCTCCAAAACTTCGTTTGTCAGGGAAATCGACAATTGAGACTTATCAGAGTTGTTCATTCTGCCTCCTCCGTCTAGAGATCTCTCACGACACAACCCATGTTGCTTTTCCTAGAGACCATTCTAGAAAGAATCAAAGAAGATGTCATAAACCGCAAGCTTGCGAACAAATGCATAGTCACAATGCCCCCATCCTATCTCTTCTTCTGTTGAGGATCCCTGTGATGGAGCCATTGACTCTCCTTGGTCCCCGGGCTCAGCCGGCATCATGGGGGCCTTTCCCAGATCCTTGAGTATTCTCAGAACCACTGGGCCTTCGATGACGATCTGACGGTCCCGTCGCGCCATTCTTTCTTTGGTCGATTGAAGTCAACGGAGAATCGCAGAGAAGTCGGGGACGGCTCAGTCCCCCTTCCATGCGGCATGGGGACATGTTGTCGTGCAAGAGCCAAGGCTTGGGGCAAGGTCATCGTGCTAGGGAGCGAGAGTTTTTGGATCAAGTCCTTTGGGAATCAGCTTCATATCAACGACGAAAGACCCTTTTCTTTTCATAATGTAGAGAAATCGTCCCCGCCTCCACTCTCTTCCATGACGATAGCTGAGCCCAGATTCAGCCGGACCGAGAAAAACCTTAGGATCCACTCCGCCTTCCCAGTAGACCGCGAAGACATCTTCCGGTGGCATAAGACGGATATATTCGCGGACCTTTTCATGATGAAGATAGGAGTCCATCTCTTCGTAGACGCAAAGAGACTTCAGCCAGGCCGCATCATAATGACCTTTCTGGATTCCAGAGAACTCCCCCGGGGGGAGTGGACAAGGGGACGTTGATCCCATTTCCATGCTCAACCTGGCCCCATCCCGGGTAAGGCTGGCCAAACTTCCATCCATGGTTGCCCAAGAGGGAGCGATTGAGAGAAGCAGAGCCCCAATGGCACTCACCCCGATCCATCCTTTCATCTCAACCTCTTTCTCACGGTAAAAGAATGCCAGACTTCAACAAGCCTCAAGCGAGCACATCACAAACATTGCGATGTCTCTTTGAGTTTTAGCGGCATCTATCGAGTCCTAATCGTGGCGCTTTCCCGTCATGGAGGCGACAAATGGCCGCACGAGTTGAACCTCCGCGTCCTGACCCACCGCTCGCAGGGCATCGTCTTCTGTGGACGCCACCACGGACCGAAGGACAGATCTGGTCTTGATAATCGTACCTGTCCGGAGATCGACGAGGCGGAGAACGCCAGAGTAGCCGACCCACGACCGATAATCGCCGGGCGGCCCCTGCAACGGAGCTTCCTTCAATCCCCCTTGTAACACAAGCGCCGCCCCCTCGAACCGTGTAACAACCGGGAACCCAGCGTTGACAAATTCCTGCGTCACCTGGGCCGCCAGCCTCGTCGAACGGGGGATCACGACCAAAGTCCGAAGGTCGTGGCGAAGAAGGTTTTGCGCGGTGTCGATTCGGTGAAACAGCGCCAAGGTCTGGGGGGGTGTTCCAAATGCATAGAGCACTTCCCTCTCAGCGTGAATTTGTCGTTTTTCGCGGGTGAGGGAGGCGAGCAACCAGAGTTCCTGCCGGGTGTGCTGACCTTTGAGCGAAAGGCTTTCTTTAATACGTTGACGCGCTTCTCGGCGTTCCGCCAAAAACAGCTGCAAAACGTGATCGTGGCTCAGCACTGCAAGGGTGCAAGCCTCCGAGGGTGTGGCAATGGTCCGCTTGAAGAGCAGTCCGGCTAGGGACTCGTAGGACAAAAACATTTCACGGGTTTCCGCGAATGTCGCTTCTTTGAAATTGTCTTCCCTCCGAACGAGACGGTGGTGGACGAACACGTTGACACGAATCTGTTCCGCCAAACGCGTCATCGCCTCCTGTCGGGCTTGCGAGACCGACCGTCCGCACCCTCCCGCGGAGAGGTAATGCGGGAGAGAATACTCTTTGGACTGGCCCGTCAGGACCCACTGGGGTGTCATGCACGACGCGAGGCTGAGTCCTAAGGCGACCACAATGGCTGTCGCTGTTTGCCGGTGCATCGCTCGCATGTTAGTGACCACTCGGCACAGCCACCGACGGGGTGGTCAGC
>JAKBPM010000013.1 GCA_021829515.1 Nitrospirota bacterium
TGGCAAAAAATCAATTTTCGGAGAAGGTAGTTTTCAAGGATGGCTTGGGATATGGTGGGCGATACAGGTTTCGAACCTGTGACCCCTGCCGTGTGAAGGCAGTGCTCTACCGCTGAGCTAATCGCCCATTCAGAACGCCCATCATAACCAAATGGCCTGAGTTAGACAAGAGCCCGTCAACTTCTGACGGATCCCCGCTATTGGCCGGATATCAGATACAGGAGAAAAAGAGACCTCGTGGAAATCAAAGAGACATTAAACCTTCCCAAGACAAATTTCCCCATGAAAGCGGGGCTTCCAGAAAAAGAACCTTCCATTTTGAATCATTGGAACTCGATTGGCCTCGAACAGGCCCTTTTGTCCAGGATGGGTAGCCGGCCCCTTTTCATTCTCCACGACGGCCCTCCCTACGCCAACGGACACCTTCACATGGGACATGCCCTGAACAAGGTGCTGAAAGACATGATCAACCGTGTCGCTATCCGGGAGGGCAAACGCCCTGCCTACATTCCCGGCTGGGACTGTCATGGGCTCCCGATCGAACACAAGGTCCTGAAAGACCTGAAAAAGAATCGATCCGAACTGACACCTGTCGAGATCCGGACGAAATGCCGGGAATCCGCGAATGAATTCGTCAAGATCCAGATGGAGGAGTTTCGCCGGATGGGAGTGATGGCCGACTGGGATCACCCCTATCTCACGATGTCTTTTGACTATGAAGCCACCATCCTCGATTCTTTCAGGGAAATGGTGAAAAAAGGACTGGTCTACAAGGGCGTCAAGCCGGTTCTCTGGTGCCCCCAGTGCGAAACAGCCCTCGCCGAGGCTGAGGTCGAATATGAAGACCATACCTCCCAAGCCGCAACGGTTCTTTTTGCAACCCCCGAATCCGGAACCTCTCCTGAAAACACCTTCATTGCCATCTGGACCACGACCCCATGGACACTGCCGGCCAACAAGGCGGTCGCCTATCATCCTGATGCCGACTATCTTGAACTCAGCCACACCGGCGGAGAAGACTCCGGCCCCTTTTCCAAAAATGACCGGCTCTTTGTCTCAAGCGCGCTCTGGACAGAAGAGGGAAGCTTTGCCGGGCTCGGCAATCTCTCGGGAGGATTTTCCATCGTCAGGACCCTGAAGGGAGAGGATCTCGCCCGGGAGATTCCCTTTGTCACATCTCCCCTCACAGGAGCCAGGGTTCCCCTTCTTCCGGGGGATTTTGTCACAATGGACCAGGGAACGGGGATGGTCCATATCGCTCCCGGCCATGGAGAGGACGACCATCGACTGGGACTCCTCCACGGACTTCCCGTCGAGGCACCCGTGGACAATCGCGGACGATATCTGCAGACCCTTTCCGAAATGGGACTTGACGAGTTTGTCGGGAAACCCGTCATGGCTTCAAACGAGCAGATTCTGGCGCTTTTATCCTCCCTTGGCCGTCTGATTTCCCATTCTGCCTATCGCCACTCCTACCCTCACTGCTGGAGATGCAAAAAACCGGTGATTTTCCGGGCCACTCCCCAATGGTTTCTTTCCCTGTCTGCGGAAAATCTCCGACAGAGAACCCTGGCTGCGATCCGGACAGTTTCATGGATTCCCGCCAGGGGTGAAAACAGGATCACCTCCATGATCGAGAACAGGCCCGACTGGTGTCTTTCAAGACAGAGATCCTGGGGTGTCCCGATCCCGGCGCTCGGATGTTCCGATTGCGGAGAAAGCTTCCTCGACAACAATCTCATGGAACGGCTCGTTGCCAGGACCCGGAAGGAAGGGATCGATTTCTGGTTTGATCCAGAACAGGCCGGAGAAATCAAAAAAGGGGTCTCCTGTCCGCGTTGCCACGGCCAGAACCTTGAACTCGAACGGGATATCCTCGATGTCTGGTTCGATTCGGGGGTCAGCCATGAAGCGGTCCTCAAGAGAAGACCAGGACTTTCCTGGCCGGCAGACCTGTACCTTGAAGGCTCTGACCAGCACAGGGGGTGGTTCCATTCCTCCCTTCTCACAAGTGTGGCCCTTCATGATGCCCCTCCTTACAGATCGGTTTTGACACACGGCTTTGTAGTCGACGGCCAAGGACGAAAAATGGCCAAGACGATCGGAAACGTCATCAGCCCGTCGGAAATCATCAAGCAGCATGGAGCGGATATCCTGCGGCTCTGGGCAGCCTCATCCGACTACCGGGAGGACATCCGGCTCTCACCGGTCATCTTGTCCCATCTGGTCGAATCCTACCGGAAGATCAGAAACACATTCCGCTTCATGATGGGGAATCTCTACGACTATCAGCCGGACTTTTCTGGAACGGAAGATTCAGCAGACCCGCTTGACCGGTGGATTCTCTCCCTCTGGGAAGGGACAAAAGGGACAATCATAGCCGCCTACCGGGACTATGATTTCCCGGCGGTAGTGCACCATCTGTCAGGATTCTGCTCCGTTTCCCTCTCGGCATTGTACTTCGACATGATCAAGGACCGTCTCTATACAGAGGCCGCCCGATCACCCCTCAGGACCGGAACGCAAAAAACGATGGCCCTGATCCTTAAGGAACTCTTGCTTTTGATCCAGCCAATACTCGTTTTCACATCGGACGAGATTGCCGAAAACCTTCTCCCTCTCGGCCTTCTCCCCAGCGGGGAAACCGATGCAACCGCATGGATACAAGGCGAAGCTTACCCGCCACTGATTCCCGGACGGAGAGATGAAACCCTCGAAAAAAGTATGGAAGAGCTGCTGGTTTATCGTCAGGAGTTTGGCCGGATCATTGACGACCTAAGGAAAAAAAAGGAAGCAGGGTCGGGCCTTGATGTCGAAGTATCTTTTATCACAGGGGAAAACACGATTCCCGGGGCATGGAAGCATTTCCCACCGGACTATCCGGCCATGTTCCTCATCGTCTCTGGATTCTCTTTCCTGAAAGAGGCGCCGGAAAAAGAGGAACAAACCATCCTTGCGATGACAGAAAGTCAGGCTCTTCCGGGTGCAAAATGGATGATACGTCGGGCTTCGGGAACCAAGTGCGAACGGTGCTGGATGGTGACACCCGCCACTGGAGACAACCCGGAGCACCTCCCTTTATGTCACCGGTGCTTCCCGATCGTCCAGGAAGCAAAACGCCATGAAGAAGGCTCCTCCAATGGAGCCTAGCCGGGAAACAACTGCCTCCTGGAAATTCAGCTGGTGGATCTACATACTGATTGCAGCAACTGTTTTTCTCCTCGACCAGCTCACGAAAAACTGGATCCACCAGTCTCTCTTTCCGGGAGAGGCCATCGTGGTCATTCCCCATTTTTTCCAGATCGTCTCTGTCAGGAACACCGGGATTGTCTTCGGGATGTTTCAGGGGGACGGAGAGAACCTTCATCGGATGATTCTTGTGGGGGTGACCGTTGCGGCCGCGGCGGGGATCATTTATTATAGTTCCAGAAGGCGGCGTGAAAGAGGATTTGAGTTCCTCCCCCTGGCGCTGGTTCTGGGAGGTGCCCTCGGAAACCTGAGTGACAGGGTTCTGGGGGGCCGGGTCGTGGATTTTCTCGATTTCCAGGTCGCAGGTCATCACTGGCCGGCTTTTAATATTGCGGATTCGGCCATTGTCATCGGTGTGTCCCTGCTCGTGGGTCTCGGATTGTTCCCGACACCTTCCGGAACGTCTCCGGAATCATCACCCGGAAAACCTCAAAACCCCGGCAATACGACTCACTAGGAAAGATTTGAATGAAAAAAAGTACGACGGGCAAAGGAGGTCTCTCCATGGACAACGCTGCAAAGCAGTTAACGCCCAGAATACAAATTGCCCTTGAGAACAAAGAGTGGCTCAAGGCCTATAATCTTTGCCTGGCCCTTCTCGCCTCCGACCCCAAATCGGAAGTGGGCAGATATTGTCTGATCGACTCTCTCATCATGGCCGAACGCTTTGACCTTGCCATGACAAAAGTCCGTGAATTCCTGCAGGAAATGCCGAAAAACAATCGTCTGTCGCTCTATCTTCTCCATCTTCTGGTCTATCACCGGGAATTCGAAGAGGCGACGACCGTCGGGCGCATGCTGCTGAAAAGAACCCTTTCCACCTCCGAACAGCGCGATGCCATGCTTCATACGGCTTTTGCCCTGCACGGAAAAGGCGAAATCCGTCAGGCCGTTCGGCTTTTAAACGCTCTTCTCGAAGAAGATCCCCTGAACACCGATGCCTTTGAAACCATTGGGAAAATCTTTTTTGAACAGGGCCATCTTGACGAGGCCGAAAGAATCTTTCTTGAGCTTTCCGAAGTGGATCCCACCCACCCAAGGGTCCATCAGCTTCTTGGTCTTCTTTATTCAGAGCAGGGAAAGTGGGAAGAGGCCATTCTGGAGTGGGAAGATGCTCTGGAAATCTCTCCGAGTGACGAGATTCTCCGGGAACTTGGCTGGTCTCTGTCCATGGCCGGAGAAAAAGATGCCGCCATTTCCATGCTTGAAGAAGCACTCTCCCTCAACCCAATGAACCTTCAGGCAAGGATTGATCTCGGATCGGTCCTGATGGACCAGAAGAACATCGAACGGGCCATCTCCGAATGGAAGATTGCCCAGACACAGGATCCCGGAAACAGCATGATCCGCCTGTATCTGGAAAATGCCCAGAAAGCCGCTGCAAGGACCACAGACGCTGCCACACCCAGAAAACGGTCCCGAAAAAAAGGGGATGCCTGAGACTTCCCGGCCTCATCCCGAACAGGGAGAGTTCCGGGAGTACAAGGTCCCCAGAATTGAAACACCCAGAAGGGTTGACCATTACCTTGTCGCCCAGTGCGTTCCCTTTTCCCGCTCAAGAGTTCATAAACTCATGGAGGAAGGGCTCGTCCTCGTTAACGGCCTGATGGTATCCCCTTCCCACAAGGTCAGGATGGGGGATACCATTCAGCTTTTGATCCCGCCTCCCCGCCAGCAGATGGATCTTCCCCAAAAAATGGATCTTCAGATCCTCTACGAAGATGAGGTCGTGCTTGTCCTGAACAAACCGGCCGGTCTTGTCGTACACCCGGCTCCCGGTCACCCCAACGGAACGCTCGTCAATGGCCTTCTGGCCCATTTCGGTCAAAATAATGAAAGTCCTGTCAGTGACCTTGCGGAATTGGCATTTGAAGCAAAGGAAACCGACTTGGAAGAAAAGGCTCCTCCGGCCGAAGGCGATGATGGAGAGGCTCCCGGAAAATTGGCGCGGGCGGGGCTCGTCCATCGTCTTGACCAGGATACCTCTGGAGTGATGGTCATTGGCAAAACAGAACACGCCGTCAACAATCTGATGGTCCAGTTCAGGGACAGGATCGTCTCAAAGCGTTATTTGGCGCTGGTCTCCGGAATCCCCAAAAAACGCAGGGGAGAGATCGATGCCCCTCTTGGAAGGTCTTCCCATGACCGGAAAATGTTTGCCGTGCGAGAAGACGGAAAACAGTCGACCACACGCTATCGGGTCATCACCTCCTATCGAGAGAATTGCGCCTTGGTGGACATTACGCTTCTCACCGGAAGAACCCACCAGATCCGGGTCCACTTCAAGCATATCGGACATCCCCTTTTGGGTGACAAGGTCTATGCCGGAAAAAATGCCGGCTCTCCAGAACGTTATCCCCGTCAAATGCTCCATGCCGCCAAACTGACCTTTCTCCATCCCGAGACTGGGGTCGAGCTCGCCTTTGAAGCACCACTTCCGGATGACTTCTCCCGGGCGCTCGCACGGCTGACGCCCTTGGAGCATTCTGGAACCCCTCAATAAAAAAGGGGGTCAGGACCCAAGTCCCGACCCCCTAATGAAGTTTGCCCGATCTCAAAAACGGGACAAATTTTTTACAAGAGCCTCATCACCATACCCGTCAACGGTTTTGGATAAAAGTAAGTCGACTTCTGCGGCATCAGCTCGCCCCGGAGAGAAACATCCTCTACCACCCGGGCACCGGTCGGTCTCAGGATAAAGGCCACAGGATATTCACCCGCACGAATCTTCTTGATGACTTCATCTGCGGATTTGCTGTATCGAAGAAGATCTTCCTTCGCCACACGCTCTCGGGTCACGGAAAGAACTTCGGCGAGCACCCCTTCCTGGAGCCAATAGCTGTCAAGTGCCTGAACCCCTGGCCCTTTGGCACGGGGAAGCGAAACAATCCGGTATTCCACAGGGGATCCCCCGACCATACCGAAGAGAATTTCTCCGGGAGGGGATTCGAGAAGGGCTTTCTGGAAGGCAGTCTCCTGGCCAACGGGAAACGTAGCCACCGTCTTGAGCGGGCTTTTGGAACCAGTCAGGGCAGCCCATGGGTTTTCACCCACGTTATGCACCATCCGGTGTGTCGGAAGAACGGTCAACCCGGGGTTTTCCATCGCAACGAGAAACACTGTCACGAATTCAAATGGAGCGTTCGGACCGGCGTTAGGCTCTTCTTTCCTGCGTTCGTTCCTGTAGGCGAGATAGGTTTCATACCGATGATGCCCGTCGGCAATAAAAAGCGGAGTCGATGGAAAGAATGCAGATACAGCCGAAACCACTTTGGGATCTGTGACGGACGCAACCTCGTGAATGACTCCATCTCCATCGACACAACGAAACCTCGGGACGGACGCGGAAGAAAGACTTCCCATGATTTTGGCCGAAGGATCTGAATAGACACAGTAGATCTGGCTAAAAGAGGCTTTTGTGGCACGGAAAAGAGCCATACGGTCTTCTTTAGGGCCGGCAAGGGTTCTTTCGTGGGGATAAACGACCTTTTTTTCCCACTCTTCAAGACGGACGCGTCCGATAAATCCCTCTACCGTCCGAAGCTCGTTTTCCGGTCCGAAACGATAGCTCATTTTATAGGTGTAGAAGGCAGGAACGGAATCTTCGACCAAAACGCCCTCGGAGATCATCCGGGCCAGATCGGAAGCCGCCTGGGAATAGCGGTTTTTTCCGGGGACCTCTCCCTCAAAACCTTTGGGGAGCTCGAGCCGAATGACGTTGTTCGGATCTTTTTTGTAAAACTCCTCCTGGGCTTCCTTCGAGATAATGTCGTAGGGAGGGGTGGTTAATGATTCCATTTTTCCCTTGAGGGAATCCGGGTAAACAAGACCTTTGAATGGTTGCACTTCTGCCAAGGTAAAATCCTTTCAGATGGATGGGTGGAATACAGGGTGAAACATCATTGGACGGCCCGGATCTTCAGAGATCCCGGTCGATGATAAAATCAGACAATGCCAAGAGATTTTGCCGATGGGAAGAGTCGGGGAAGTAGTCCAGGGCAGCACGGGCCTGATTCATGAACCCTGTCGCGCGCGACAGGGCATATTCGAGCGACGATGTCTCTTTCATGAAGGAGAGGACCATTTTCAGGTCACCCGGAGAAAGATCCCCCTTGCCCATGCAGGAAATGATCTTCTCCCGGTCCGAAGGAGAGACAGCAGACAGGCAATGGAGCAGAGGCAGGGTCATTTTTCCCTCGGAAAGGTCTTTTCCAAGAGTTTTCCCAAGCCTCTCCTCCTTGGCCATATAATCAAGCGCATCGTCCGCAACCTGAAAAGCCATTCCGGCAAAGTAGCCATAATCCTCAAGAGCTTTTCGGCCTGCGGCATCAAGCCCGCCCAGAATGCCTCCCATCCGGCATGTTCCGGCTGTGAGGGCGGCGGTCTTTCTCGCGACAACTTCCAGATACTCTTCTTCCGTTGCCTGGGGGTTGTTATCCAGCATCAACTCCAGGATTTCTCCTTCTGACATCTGCCGGCACGCCAGGGTCAGGATATCGTTGATCTCATGATCATGGATGCCTGTGGCGATGTACAGGGCTGTCGCATAAAGATAGTCCCCCACCAGAATGGCCGCCTGATTGCCCCAAACCTGATTGGCCGCCGGTTTGCCGCGGCGAATCTCGGCATGGTCCACAACATCATCGTGGAGAAGCGTTGCCGTATGGATAAACTCTACAGCTGCCGACAGGAGAACCATATTTGACCCGTCATAACCCGACAGTCTGGAGGATATGATCAGGAGCATCGGCCTCAGACGCTTGCCACCGCTTCCGAACAGATGAGCCGTCACATCGCGTATTGTGCTATTGGCGTCGAGCGTCAGGCCGTGAAGGGAGCTCTCTACAGCCTTCAGGTCCGTGGCGTAATCCGTCCAAACATTTCTCAGGCTTTCCATCGCAAGGGGATTCATGCGTTATAAATTAAGGCTTTTCCGGAGAACTTGTCAATCAAAAAATCAGGGCTGCAGATTCGAAGAATGAAGCGGATGTTTTTCATGCTTCAGGTTCTTCTGTTATCTTATCATATTCAAAAATGATTTAATCTAAAACAAGAAGTGGTCTTTAATGGTTTTTTTGACTCTTTTTTGCCCTCGAACCGCCACCAGAACTGATACGGTTCTCCCTTTTCTCACTCACAACGATTTTTGAAAGAGAATAACGATACAAAGTTTTATCAGGTCGGGATTTCATTCAATGGTTGAGAAGAAACAGCACTGTTGAGCGAATGTGTGGCCAAATCAGGATCCGATCCAGACAACGCTGTGTTCTTCCGGGACGGAGTTGATCTATAACCTCTTGATCGGGTTCAGGGCGACACGCATTATGAGCCATGGCTGGATCGAACGAGAGCGGAGCTGAATCTCAAAACATCCCCGGAAACGGATCAGGGCGCTTGGACCCGATTCTCAATCGGCATTCGACTTTCCAAGAAGGCTTTCCGTACCACCCTGCTGCTGATATGATTGGAGGAGGAGGTATCCCATGAGCGAGGACCCAAGAACATTTCAGCAGACTCAGGTCGGAAAAGACCTTCAGAAATCCCAGGGTCCCATTCCCTACTGGATGATGGTCCTGACCGCTATTGTCTACAGTGTGGCTTTGATACTGTCCCTTCCCCTATTTGGAAACCGCCACACGCCCACCAACAGACCCCCAACTTTCCTGAACAAAACCCATACCAGAGCTTGGGTCGACTACGGGACAGTTGCTGGAGCGGCCTACCTTGGTGTTGGGTTTTATGTCATTTATTACATGATGATGATCCGTCCCAAGAAGAGAAAAAATCACAATAGCCAGTTTCCCGAGGAATGAGCTCCTTGAAAGAGGATCTTTTCCCGGAGACCGTTCTCTCCCCCCCGCCTCCCCGTCGCAATTTGCTTCCGGCCGTTTTGTATGGCCTAACCTGGATCACCACCACCGGCGCAGGAGCGATGCTTTCCGGACAGAATCCCCTGGACTTTCCTGGGGGATTTTTAAAAGGGTTGCCTTTTTCCTTCACGCTCATGGCCATCCTGACACTCCATGAGGCGGGGCATTACCTCGTGGCCCGCTGGTACAATGTGCCGACAAGCTGGCCCTACTTCATCCCCGCACCCACCCTGATCGGAACCTTTGGAGCCATTATCCGGACACCCCCGGCACCAACGTCCTCCAATGTCCTTTTTGACATCGCCGCTGCTGGCCCAGTGGCCGGACTCATTCCGGCGATCATTGCACTCATCGCGGGAGTCCATTCATCTACCGTTGTCAGCACCATTCCCCCAGCGGGAGGTGGTCAACTCGAGCTGGGAGAATCCCTGCTTTTTAAAGCCGTGGGAGCTCTTTTCGGACCTCAAAACATCCATGGAGAGCTTCTTCTGTCTCCAATTGCTTTTGCCGGATGGATGGGTCTTCTCATTACGTCCCTGAATCTCATTCCGGCAGGTCAGCTCGACGGAGGTCACGTTTTTTACGCGTTTTTCGGAAAACGGGTCCACCGGGCAGCAAGACCTGTCATTTTGTCCATTCTATTGATTCTCGGGTGGGAAACATGGCATGGATGGATCGTATGGGCGGTACTTCTGTTCGTCATGGGAGCCGGACATCCGCCCGGCATTGCTCATGACATGGGACTCTCAAAACGCAGGAAAATTCTCGGAGTTCTTCTTTTTATCGTCGAATGCCTGATCTTCGTTCCCTCTCCCCTGAAGGGAAGCTAGCGCCTCCCCTTCAGATTGCCAGAGTCGAAATCATTTCTGGATGGATAAGACCATTTGAGGCGACGATACATCCACTCTTCAATGTATGAGGGGATCCGTCCCGATCGGTAACGGTCCCTCCGGCCTCCCGTACAATCAGGCTTCCCGCTGCGGTATCCCATGGTGAAAGCCCCAATTCCCAAAATCCGTCGAGCGCCCCTGTGGCGACATAGCATAGATCGAGAGCCGCCGACCCTGTTCTCCGGATTCCATGACATTTTTTCCAGAAGCGGTCAAAAAATGGCATGTTGTTCCTTTCAGGATCGTCTCTTCTCGCGGCGGCAAATCCTGTGCACAAAAGAGCGGCCGACAGCTTCGGCGTCTTGGAAACCTGGAGCGGCTCACCATTCAGGGTTGCACCTTTTCCCTTTTCCGCCTCAAATGTCTGGCGACGGATCGGATCGTGAATGATTCCGTACTGGAGGACACCCTTTTGCTCAAAGCCAATGGAAATGCAAAAAAAGGGAAAGTGATGGGCGAAATTGGTCGTTCCGTCGAGAGGATCAATCACCCACCGGTACTCGGCTTCTGATCGGACCTCCCCTCCTTCCTCCCCCAGAATTCCGTCCCCGGGAAAACTTTCCTCGATAATGGCAACAATCCCTTTTTCCGAAGCCAGATCGATTTCCGTTACAAGATCCATTTCATTTTTATAAGAGATCGTCAGACGACGATCAAAACCGGCCATGATCAGTGGACGAACCTGCTCAATGGCAGCCCTGCCCACTGACCGGACCTTTGCCAAATCCCTCATTGACTTCCTTTCCGGCACATGCGTTCACCGTTTCCCAAAAAGGCCAAGCGATCCCATTAGAAACACGATCAAGGATATCCTACAGACACCATCTTATGATAGACTCGCTCGTTAGGAACTTAAAATGGGAGCAACTGGCTTCACCTATGACCGTCTGGATTCAGCCACCCGGATCCAGCTTAAAATACCTACCTGGGAGCCAACGATGTTCGTAACGATCACATTCATACGGTGGTTGCATCTCGTGGGGGCCGCGGCTCTTGTCGGCGGAATGGTCCTCCAGCTCTTCGTCCTGTCACCCCTGCTTTCGGGAATTGACCCTTCTGTCAGAGGGAAGCTGGCCAAAAAAGCTTCAGAGTTCTATCTTCCCGTCTTTTGGGTCAGCATGGCTCTTTTGATCATCACAGGGGCCTTTGTCATTTTTGATCGCCTTGTCTCACTGGAGAACATGGTGTTCCCCTACAAGAATTCCTATGAGACATTCTGGCTTCTGAAACTGAGTTTTGTCGGCGCCATCGGCATTCTGGGCATCCTGACCGCCAAAATGTCCGGAGAAATTCGAGGACTTTCGCTAAAACAGCTCGAGACAACCGCCGACTCACGGATGATTGATGAGCTCGAAGTCCAGAAATCGGCTCTCAGACGACGGGTGAGCCTTTTAAGAAATATCAATGTCATGCTGGGCATTTTCGTCCTTCTATGGGCTGCAGTCCTCCAAAATATTTTTGGTCTTCTCATCCTTCGCTGACCAACCTTTTCCTATAAGGAGAATCCTTTTGCCCGAAAACTTTCTTCGTCCGGTCTATCACCAGTCCTTTCTGGATCGAAAGATCCCCACAACCATGGCGACGCAGCACCCGGACAATGCAAGCGCTCCATACTGGAAATCCAACGGAGAAGCCTTTATCAGCACACTCGACGAGCTTGAGGAGTGCTTTCGCAGTTATACCGATATCGGCTGCCAGGAATATATGTGGGACTGGGAAGGAAAGTATGTTGACGAAGGGGTGGTAGACAAACTCTTTTCCTCATATCACGAGTATTTTCAAAAATATCAGCTGGGAAAGGATGTCTTTCTCACCTTCAGGCTTCCCAACATCTGGTATGAAAAAGGATACCGGATCGCCAGGGCTTACATTGGCATTCTGACCTTCGCGGATCTGGCTCGCGATCTCGGACTGAACTCTCCTCCTGTTTTTGAAGTGATTTTGCCAATGACGGACGAAGCCCAGAAAATGCTTCACCTCAAGACCACGTTCCAGAAGATCGCCCGACTCAAAAGCCAAGTCTTTGACGAGGTTCCGCTTGAACAGGAGACGGATTCTTCCTATCTCCAGGTGATCCCCCTCATAGAAGGCGTACCACAGCTGACGGCATCCCACAACATACTGAACGAGTATGCCCAGATCCATGAACAGGCCTATGGGGAAAAGCCTCCCTACATTCGGCCGTTTATCGCCCGATCCGATCCAGCACTGAACTCCGGATTCATTCCTGCCACGATCGCCGCCAAGGTCGCCCTCTCCGAGTACTATAAATTCGGAAAAGAATCCGGCATCGGCATTTATCCCATCATGGGTGTCGGTTCACTCCCATTTCGCGGAGGCCTTTCGCCCAATACCGTCCCTCAATTTGCGGAGGAATATGCCGGCGTCCGGACAGTCACACTCCAGTCGGCCTTCCGCTACGACTATCCCCTCGAAAAGGTTCGGGAGGCAGTACACCTTCTGAACAGGACCCTTCCTTTCACAACTCCTCTTTCCTATTCCGAAAAGGAAATCCGGGAGGGGGAACGACTCGCGACGATCTTTTCCGAGATCTATCAGAAAACGGTCGAAGAAATCGCCGATACCATCAACCTCGTATCGGAACATATCCCTTCCAGAAGGGAACGACGCCTGCATATCGGCCTGTTCGGGTATTCCAGGGGAATTGGACAAAAACGTCTCCCCCGAGCCATCGGATTTACGGCATCGCTCTACTCCCTGGGGATCCCTCCGGAACTCATTTCTCTCGGCAGGGGAATCCAGCAGGCCTTGAACGAAGGGCTTGAAGAATCCCTCGCCACATTCTGTCGCTCCCTCAAGGAAGATGTGCGTCAGGCAGGTTTTTATCTGAACAGGGAAAATCTCAGATTCCTGTCTTCCGAAAACACGGCATGGGAAATGATTGCCCAGGACATTTCCATAGCGGAGTCATTCTTCAAGATAGAGCTGGGACCGGTGACGATTGAACATTATCTCCATCGCAACATTGTTTCGAGCATTTACTTTCTCTTGCAGGAAAACAAGAACATCACCCCGTACCTGCAAGATGCGGCCATTCTCAGAAAATCGCTTGGCTAATCCGGAGATAGCATGAAACCTCTCGAGAATCGACTTTTTCTCCGTGTGGTGATCCCAACACTCATCACTGTCCTGATCTCGTGGATCCTTTACACAGTCAAGGATCCACTCATGAAAGGGGCCGCTTCTGTCGCCCTTCTTTTCTTTCTCACCTTTTTTATTTTTGTCCTCAGAAAGCAGTACCAAAACAGGCAGGACTTCAAGATTCCCACCTGGCTCTTCATCACACTGATTTTCATCTTCATTTCTTTCTTTTCTTTTGTCGGAGCGATTCCCATCATCACCATGTTTACCCATCCACCGGCCGATATCCCCTAAAGTCACTGTGGCGGAGTTACCACATTAGTGACAACTCCGTCACTCTATTCCTCTAACAATCCTGTCCGATAAGACCCATAAGGGGAACGGACAAGTCCCGTGGATGCTGAATCCAAGGACCATCCCTCCCCTCCCGTTTCATTCTGGCATAAAAAGTGCTTCTGATAAGGCCAGAAAACCTATGGAAGGAGTGACTCATGAGCGGAACAGTCCGGAATCAAAGAACATTAAAACAAACAGTTGTTCTCGAAGGGATAGGCTTACATCAGGGGCTCCCCGCCAAAGCCACAATCCACCCCGCCCCGGTCAATACAGGAATTGTTTTTGTACGTGAGGATCTTGGTGGCAAGACCGTTCGCGCTCATGTGGAAAATGTTTCTTCAAGCAAATCTGTCCTTTCAACCGTCCTTGCCGAGAACAATGCTGAAATTCAGACAGTGGAACACCTTCTGTCCGCGGCAACCGGCCTTTACCTAGACAATATGATTGTCTCCCTCTCCGGTCCGGAGATGCCTATCCTCGACGGAAGCGCTCTCAACTTTATCCAGGCTTTCCGCAAGGCAGGAATTGTGGAGCAAACCTCCCCGGCAAGACTTCTCTCAATCACAAGACCTGTCTCTTTTGTCCACGGAAACAAGGAAATTCATGCAGAGCCATCTTCCCAATTCGAAGTCCATTATGAAATTGATTTTTTTGGAAAGCTTGTTCAGGATTTTTCTTTCCGACTGACAAAACATCGCTTCCAGCAGGAAATCGCTCCATCAAAAACCTTCTGTTTCGCCTCCGATGTCGAGAAAATGCAGGCTGCGGGAATGGCCAAGGGCGGTTCCTTTCAAAACGCACTTGTCTATGGGGATCAGGGACTCTTGAATCCGGAAGCACAAACTTTTGAAAACGAGTTCGTACGCCATAAAATCCTGGATTTTCTCGGAGACATGAGACTCGCCGGAGCGCCCATCATCGGCAAATTCACTGTCAAACGCGGCGGACATGCTTTCCACACCAAGTTTCTCTCTCATCTCCTTTCGGAAAATCTTCTGGAAGAGATTGATCACGTACCGGTCTATCAAGATTCTTCCATGGAACTTGCGCTCCATTGGGCCTGATTACGACATGAAAAGACATAAAAAAAGGGTGCCAGGTTTTCCTGGTACCCTTTTTTACTTTCATCCCGATGGGACCTACCCTCTTTCGATCTCCTTTACCAGCCCCTTTACCGCTACCGCCGCATCTTTTTCAAAGGAAGCCGGTACTGCAGGAAAGAACATATAGACATAACCCCTTGCTTCACCATAGCCTGTCCAGATGATCTCATCATCCTCCGTATCCCAGATTCGTCCGAATAACCTCACATGTTCCGCTCCCCCAGAAACTTCCGACAATCTGAGATCTGTTTGCAAAAGATACCGGACATGCAGCTTCTGTCCAAGCGGAGATAGCCCCACAATCCCCCTTACAGTATCGGGAGCGGATTTTTTCTTGAGATTTTTTAAAATCTCCGCAACGGATGGATCTTTCAAATACCCGCTGACAACATCCGGACCAACGATTTGCGACTTACCGAAGTCTGAAGCAAGATCTTTTGCAAGTTCCGTCCCCAACCACTTCGTTTCGGATGAAATCCCTTCTGACTGACCAACAGGAAGAACAGCCAATCGGCCATTCGTAATCAGGGACGGAGTAAATTTTTCTGTTTTCCACTCGATCACTGAGAGATTGTTGATCGTTTTATGGCAAGACGATAAACTGATCAAAATCAAGAACAACGGGAAAAATGTGTTTGGATTGTTAGCTTTCCGGGCTGTCCGATTCTTCCGGATGGTCAAGAAGCTGGCGAAAATCCGGGGCATCCGGCATTTGATCAAGAACTTCCTCCTTTACAAAAATAGGCGCTTTGGCCCTTAGCGCAACGGCAATCGCGTCACTAGGACGGGCATCGATGGAAAATTCCGAATCTTTCGATAACAGGTGAAGGGCGGCATAAAAAGTCCCTTCTTCCACCCGGGAGATCACGACGGACAACACTTTCACATCCAAATGTTCCAGAAGGGCATTGAACAGATCATGTGTCTGCGGCCGCTCCGGGGGTTGATTCGCTCTCCCCATTGATATGGACTGGGCTTCAAACGGACCAATCCATATTGGTAAAGTATGTTCTTTCTCCAAGTCCTGCAAAATCAGGATGTAAGACTTTGTCATCCCGTCAAATATAATCTCTCTTACCTCGAATTCCAGCATGGTGGATCTCCTTTCCAGTTAATCAATGGTATCTCCCGCGGAGAGGAACTTCAACTTTTTGATCCTGCTCAAAATGGCTCTCTTAAATCTTTCAGTTGACCACACGGTTCCTTAACAAATAGAATAACAGGTGTTTTTCTGATTACACCGGTTGGAACCGACTATCGTTCCCGAAAAGGTCTTTCCTTGAATTGAGCATCTGAATTTTTGAGAAGATATTCCTGTCAACAATGAGCTATTCTGGAGAATTCTTTCATGCCCAAACTTACAATTACAGAACTGAACAAATCGGTAGAGATCGAAACTGGCGTTCCCATTTTGATCTCCCTGATGGTTCAGGGAATTTCATTTGGATTTGTTTGCGGCGGAAATGCCGCATGCGGTACCTGTAACCTCATCATCAAGGAAGGGGCAGAGACCCTCAAGCCCAGAAATGCCAAAGAAGGTTTCCTCGCAAAAGCCATGATGCTGGCCGATGACAACAGGCTCGCTTGCCAGACAGAAATGGGCTCTGGAGACCTGACAGTCTCCGTACCGGCACTTGGTCGCCCTCAGACCCCCTTTTCAATGCCATTTCCCAAATAAATAAAAGCCCTGGAGCCCTTAAATACCTCTCCAGGGCTTTTCCCTATTCCCCCAACCGGGTCTAGTGTTTCGGTCAGATCCCTTCTTTCTCTTTCCTGATCCAAAACAAAAAAGACTTGTCCTTTTCTTCACTTTTCAGCAGAGTGTGTCCTGTTTTTTTGGTCCATGCCTCCATATCCGGACGACTGCCTGGGTCCGTTGAAATCATCAGAACAATTTCACCCACATTCATTTCGTTGATTTGTTTCCTGGTTTTTAGTACCGGCATGGGACACATCATTCCGGAACAGTCCAGTTTTACCGACTCGATATAATCCACTCAATTCTCCTTCACGCTATCCAATAATTCTCTTAACTTATTACAAAAAATAACAAATAAATACGTTGACAATCCCCATTGTTCATGTTACGTTTCATTTATGAAACATGACTGATCACTTTTGAAATCATGTTTCATGGCTTTTCTAACATTCAAACCCAATGAACCACTAGGGGATATGATCCGGTTCCCAAGAGAGCATGGAGCATGTTCATTCAGAAGGAGCTCATCATGAAAAGAATTTCTGATTCCGGCGGTGTAGCCTTCACTTATGTTTCTGTAATCGGCACACTGGTAGCACTGGTGATCGTTTTTGGACATTTTTATGCAGTTGCCAACCACACACCCATCGGTGGATTGTAAAACGACCTCCTCCTCAAATCCATCCCTACGAGAATCTCTCTAAAAAAAGGGCGACCCATTCCGGGTTGCCCTTTTTTTGGAAAACCATTTACCATCATAGATTATTCCCTAAAATCCTTGGAAAGACTCACTTTGTTCACCAGCCGAACTCTTTTCCCCAGGCGCAACAACCTCTTTACTCATCATCAAACCCGAGTCCTCAATCAATGGTTCTTCCTGGTCAGAAGGAAATGCCTCACGAGCCTGTATAGTCTCAGTCATCTTGGTAGGGGCTTCGTGATCCAGATTTTCAGGAGCTGTTTCCGTCATTTCCCCGGTTCTCTCGCCCGGCTCATGGATGACTTCTTCAGCCATATGACTTTTATGAATTCCTGGTTCTTCCTGCAATGGTTCATCTGTCTTTTTTGTTTCACCATCCCGGCCACTGACCACTTCCCAAGCATTCTTGGCCGCAAGGATGGAAGCTCCCCTTTTGGTCGTTGTCTCCCCGGAGGCCAAAAGCTCCTCCTTCACAAAAGCTCCAACCCTGAAGCGTCTCTGGTGGGGAGGACCAAATTCTTCGATAACACGATATTCCGGTTGAACTCCATGGCTCCTTTGACACCATTTCTGCACAAGCATCTTGTAGTTCAGGGAGGGAGGCCGGCGAGGCACCAGGACAGCGGCAATGCTCGCTTCGGGCTCTTTTCTTTCCTTACCGTCTTTCGCTTCCTTGATCACATTGGCCTGTTCAAGACCAATGACAATTTCCCGAAGAGGCTGGGCAAACCAAGGGATCAGAATCTGTCGAACCGTTTCAAGGCCATACTCAAGATATAGACATGCTGTCAGGGATTCCAGGGTATCAGCCAGAATTGACGGATTATCCCGGTCTCCCGATGAATGGCTTCCCTTCCCCAAAATCATGAAAGAACCCAGATCCATTCGCCTTGCAATCGAAGCCAAAATCTGTGTACTGACGATGCTCGAGAAAATCTGGCCAATATCCCCTTCATTAGCGGTGGGCCAAGTGTTCAAGAGATACTCGCTCACAATCAGTCCAATGACTCGGTCTCCTAAAAACTCCAGGCGTTCATAGTTTGGAACAGGATTTTTTCTGCCTCTTTCGTGAGATGCGGACCGATGGGTCAACGCCTCTTCAATCCTAAGGTTTTCCTTTACAGGAAGTCCCAGAATACGAATGAGTAATTCGGGTGATCGGGGAAGGGTCTTCCCCCGATATTCAAACAATACTGCCTCCTCTTCGAATTACCGAAATCAAATTGTGAACACAATATAACGGACGACATTCTCCCACAAAAAGGACTTTCAAATCCAACAGATTCTTCCATTTTTCAGATCGATACCAATTTTACAGCCATGACGTCCTGCATGGACAGGCTTGATTCCTCACCCCCCTGTTCGATACATACGCTTTCACCATTTAAAGAAACGACTTTACCTTCTATCGATCCCCAGGACAGGAACCCTCCAGGAAAACTTCTCTCTATCAAGACAGGCAAATCCCGTTGCTGGGCCCACGACAGAAGATCCTTCTGATATCGGTGGGCGCTCGTTCCTCCCCATCCGCACCACATTCTGAGAACACCTTCATCATGGGAAGAAAGGGATTTTTCAAATAATTTTGTCAGTATTCCCCTCATTGCATCCACATCACCCATAGCCCGGTGGGGATTATCATGAATCACCCCCATAGTCCGGACAAGTTCAGTCAACTTATAGGACGAAAGCTCAGGTTTCATCCTGCGGAAAAGAGCAAGAGAGTCAATTCCCGGATTTCCTAAAGGGATTTCGCCCTGCCGGATCAGGTCCCTGTTGATCATTCCCAAATCAAAAGACAGATTATGGGCCACAACGATCGCGTTTATCAGATGATTCTTCCATTTCCCATATAACGCTTTCAAGGGAGGATAGCCTATGGTCATTTCTGTTGTAATCCCATTGATCCGGCTGACTTCCTCCGGAATGGCCCCCTGACCACCGACCAGGCTTTCCCCCCGGAACACCTCGACATCACCCTGCCAGACGGATAATCCCCACTCCACGACTCTCGCCTCCGGGTCCCGTAACAGACCCGATGTCTCCACGTCGAGATACGCAATGTTCAACCGGTCCCCCTTCAAGATTCTTCATTCCCGGATAAGGAGATCGTTCCGGCTCCAAGAATGATCTCCTTATCAAACAATATTGCACCAACCTGTCCTGGGGAAACCCAAGGAGAAGGTTCCATAAGAGTCAGTCCAACCTTTTTCTGGCCAGGAGAATACCAGGATATCTGGCAAGCCACAGGTTTCATTGAGGACCTGAAAACGACCGACAAGGGGGTTTTAATGGAATCGGGATCTGGACCACTCCAATCTTCAAGGATACATTCCTCAACAGAAAGGCTCTCTTTCGAACCAAGAACGACTTGCTTCCTCTCGGGAATAATATCGAGGACATACACTCGTTCTCCAAACCCTGTTCCCATCCCTCTTCGTTGACCTCGCGTAAGTCCCAGACCACCTTCCATCGATCCGATCTTTTCCCCCGATTGCCCGACGGCTTCCCATTGTCCCTTCATTTCCAGTGGAATCCAGCGATCAAGGTAAGACTTCAGATTTTTATCCGACACAAAACAAGCTTCCATGTTTTCAACCATCTCTGAAACCGGAAAACCGGAATTTCTGGCAATCTCCCGGACTTCTTCCTTCGTCAATTCTGCCAAGGGCCATTCAAGTCGCTCAATTTCAGACGACTGAAGCTTTGCCAAAAAATAGGACTGGTCTTTTTTGGAATCTTTCCCTTTCGCAACATGGAAAGCTCCCGTAAGAGGGGAATGGGTCTTTCTGGCATAATGACCTGTTGCGACTTTCTGAATATTCAGGGAATCGGCAAGCGCCATCAACTCATGGATCTTCACCTGAGCATTGCATGTCACGCAGGGATTCGGGGTTTGAGCCTTCAGATACTCCTCACGAAAGGGATCCATGACCTTTTTCCGGAACGCATCACGCCGGTCAACCATGATAAATGGGATCGAAAGAATTTCTTCGCAGAGGTATTTGACCATGGGCACATGACAACATCCCCGTTCGGACCAGGGACGGGAGGTTTCTGGAGATGTCCCGCATTCAGACTGATCTTGTGGGTCCCATATTTCGATGATAGCCCCGGTAACGTCATATCCTGCCTGTTGCATCTTCAGGGCGGCCACAGCGGAATCCACTCCTCCGCTCATTCCAACCAGGACTTTATTATTCATTTTCTTGTCTTGTCGGATTCTCCGCTCCCGGCTTCCGGCATTTCACATTGACCATTAAAGATCACCCCTTCCTCAACCAGCAATGATCTCGTCTGTATTTTTGCCCTGACTTTTGACGGTTTGACAAGATGGAGAGAATCCCCCGATTCGATTTCCCCGGTGATCTGGCCACCGCAAACCACAGTCCTGACCCGGACAGCTCCATCGATTTCGGCCGTTTCCCCAATGATCAGAGTGTGGTTTGAGATAATCTCCCCATCGACCTTTCCATCAATTCGCATGGTCCCTTCAAACTGGATCACACCTTTAAAGTAGGTTTCCTTCCCCAGGAAAGCCGTTATGTTTTTTCCGGACAAACCGGACTGGTTCTTGAACGAATTGCTTTCAGATGACATTATTCAGACCTTTCGCTTTCATAATCGGGAGTAAGACCCAATCGCCCAAGAAAGTCATTCAGATCCTTCTCATCCTGAATGTCGACCGTAATCTGAAACGCTTTTTTCACTGGTTTGATCCGGACAGCCCTTCCAAAACTTGACGTCAAGGTTTCCTGACTTGACACTGCCCATTCGGGAACGGCTTTTTTGGGAAACGTTTTTTTCCCAATATTCTTTTCAAGACTTCTGACAGAGAGACCCTCTTCTATAATGCTGTTTTCCCACTTCTTCTGCATCTGGGGGTCTTTGATGCCAAGCAGGATTTTTGCATGGCCCATATTCAACTCTCCGGTCTCCAGAAGGCCCAGCGTTTCAATAGGCAATGCAAGAATGCGGAGATAGTTTGCAATGGTAGAGCGTTTCATGCCCAAATGTTTGGCCAATTGTTCCTGTGTCCAGGTACATTCTTCAATCAACTGGTTCAGTCCCACGGCGATTTCAACAGGGTTCAGATCCGAACGCTGCAGATTTTCGACCAGAGCGATCTCGAGCAAACTGGTCTCCGGAATATCCTTGACGATTCCCGGAATCGTTTCCCAGCCCAAACGGCACGCTGCCCGGTACCGTCTTTCTCCGGCCACCAGGAAGTATCCCTCTCCCCGACTGGGAATTTTGGTCAAAATAATCGGCTGGAGAATTCCATGATTGGCCAGAGAGTCCATCATCTCAAGGAGCTCTTCTTCCCTGAAGGTCTTCCTCGGCTGATAGGGATTTCCCTGAATATCCGTTACCGGAATCATGAGGATATCCCCCTCATGGCTCGGTCCTTCTGGTTCAAAAAGAGAATCAAGCCCTCGTCCCAAACTGTTTTTAGCCATATGCAAGGATCTCCCGTGCCAAATGCAGATACGATTGGGCCCCGCGGCTCATCGCGTCATAGAGAAGAACTGGCTTACCGTGGCTTGGTGCCTCACCAAGAGTCACATTTCTGGGGATGATGCTTTTAAAAACCATCTCGGGAAAATGATTTTTCAACTCATCCAATACCTGATTCGAGAGTCTGTTTCTCTTGTCAAACATTGTTGGGAGTATTCCCTCGATTTCAAGAGAGGGATTCCATGACTTCCTGACCCGTTCAAGCGTTTTCAAAAGATGGGACAATCCTTCCAAAGCAAAAAACTCACATTGAACAGGTATTAAAACAGAATCGGCCGCGACCAAGGCATTAATCGTGATATATCCAAGAGATGGAGGGCAATCCAGAAAAATGAAATCATAATCCGAAAGGGAACACTCTGCCATTTTTTTCCGAAGTGTCAGATGTGGATTTGACATTTTGGCCCCTTCAGCTTCAAATCCTGCCATCTGCATCGTTCCCGGCAACAGCGATAAGTACTTCAGACTTGTTTCCAGCATGCACTCACCCATCGATCGGGTTCCGGCAATAAACTGATAGGATGAGGGTGCCGAAGGAGAAAGGGAGATACCCAAACCACTTGTCGTGTTTCCTTGAGGGTCCAGATCAATGATCAGAACTTTTTTTTCTTCAACAGCCAGGGACGCTGCAAGATTGATCGTTGTAGTCGTCTTCCCGACTCCACCCTTCTGATTTGCAACCGCCATGATTCTTGGCATTCAATCCTCCGCCCGAGCGATATACATAGTCTTTTTAGCCGATTGTTCCACGTGGAACAATCCTCATCAAAGGCCGGTTTGGCCAGACAAAAGAGCTTCTGAGACATAAAAGTCTGCCACTTTTCCAGACTGTCCGGATTCCTTAAAATCTTTGAATGTTATCCCATGAACAGCCATGGAAGAGCAAGTCAATGAAGGAAGATCCTCACCAAATTTTCGAATCCGGATCGGAGAGTACAGAGGCAATAGCGGTAAACACGCCTTCAAAAGATCTTCCCAGGAAACTGCCTTCGACCAGATATCGACTTGGCTCCCTGAAAGATACGGCTTAATCATCGTAATATCTTCCAGAACATGAACATTGGACAGTTTGAGGTTTCCGGCGGCATACAGAAGAAAGGTCATTTTTTTTTGACGACGCTCAATTAAGAATATGGGTCTGGCAGGATTTAAAATGGCAAAAATGATTCCTGGAGATCCATTCCCGGATCCCAGATCTACAAGAGGAAAAGGATCATTCTGCAAGGAGAAATACCTGGAGGCACTCGCTGGCTCAAAAATGAGATTTTTTTGGATTTCGCTTTTGGTGTGGAATCCTGTCAAGCGAACCCTGGAGTTCCAATGGAGTAACAAGTCGCAATATTGATCCAGAAGACGTTCCTGTTCAGCCACCATGAACCGACTTTTGACGCTTCAGCCTCATCCTGAGAGCCTCAAGCGCTCCAGAGCTGACGCCTTTTACCTGACTTGCATCAGAAAAAGTCCGGGGGTTTGCCTTTCTCAGACGAACCATCATTTCAGTCGAAATCCCAGGGACATCTTCTTGCAGGATTGAAGGAGGAATGATCGTCTCGGCTGCCAATGGACTCCGCGAATCATGGATCTGAATATACCCCTCATATTTGACCTCAGACTCAAAAGCAATCTTCCAGGATATTGGCCATGAACACAAAGCGGAGGAATCTTCGGAAAAGAGATCATCAAAAGACATTTCAGGCCTTTTCAATTGATCAATCGCCTTTTTCCCGTCAATAACCTTACGGGAGATCTCTCCCCTCCCCGCAGAAAATTCCTCCATCTTTTGAAGGAATCCCTCTTTCTGGTCTTCCCCCAACAATCCAAGTTCAATGGCGACCGGAGAGAGACGCATATCCGCATTGTGATAGCGAAGGGAGAGACGATTTTCCGCTCTTGAGGTGAACATCCGATAAGGCTCGTCAATTCCCTGGGTTACAAGATCATCAACCATGACACCGAGATACGATAACGACCGGTCCGGATACCAGAAGGAAGAGCCGCGGGCATAAGCTGCGGCGTTGATTCCGGCTACAAGTCCCTGCCCCGCGGCCTCTTCATAACCAGTCGTCCCATTAATCTGCCCTGCAAGAAAAAGATTTTCCAGATGTTGAACCTTTAAACCATGATCAAGCTGATCCGGAAAAACGAAGTCGTATTCCACCGCATAACCGGGGCGCATGATGGCGGCTCTTTCAAGACCGGGGATCGATGCGACGATCTGTTCCTGAACATCGACCGGTAGACTCGTGGAGATTCCGTTTGGATAGACCTCATCGATTCCAAGACCCTCCGGCTCAATAAAAATGTGGTGGGAGTCCCGGTCAGGAAACTTGACGATTTTATCTTCAATAGAAGGGCAATATCGGGGACCAATCCCGCGGATTTTTCCGCTGTAGAGGGGTGAGCGGTCAAGGTTGTTTCGGATGATCTCTGATGTTTGGGCCGTTGTCCTGGTCAGATGACAAGGAATTTGAGCACCTTCATAAAAAATCCCGGTTGTTTTTCCAGAGAAAAAAGAAGGAGGATCATCCCCAGGCTGAATCGTTAATTTTGCCCAGTCTATGGTTTTGCCTGATAATCTTGGTGGTGTCCCGGTTTTAAGGCGGCCGAGCTGAAGCCCCAGATCTTCCGATAGAGGTCTGGAAAGTCGTTTTGAAGCCCGGTCTCCGGATCGTCCTCCTTCAAGAGTGGAAAAGCCCTGATGAAGGATACCCGAGAGAAAGGTCCCCGTCGTCAAAACAAAGGATTTCCCGGAAATTCTGGTCTCGTCGTGAAGAAGAAGAGATTGGACCTTCCCTCCTATCACCTCAACGCCGACAACCTCTCCTTGCCTCAACGAGAGACCCGGATAGGACTCCAGTAGTCTTCTCGCCAAATCACGATAGCGATACCGGTCGGTCTGGACCCGCAGAGCCTGAACAGCATAACCTTTCCGGGTATTCAGCATACGAAACTGGAGCCCGGACTGATCTGCAAGCCGTCCCATGCCCCCGCCCATAGCCTCAATTTCTGCAACAATATGCCCTTTACCGATCCCTCCCACGGAAGGATTGCAGGACATTTGCCCGATCATATCAAGATTCAGCGTGATCAGAAGAGTGCGGAGACCCATCCGGCAGGAAGCCAATGCAGCCTCAATACCAGAATGACCTCCTCCTACAACGACCACATCCCATGAATTCACGATTCCTCCAAACTACTTCCCGATACAAAAGGTTGAAAAGATCCGGTCATAAACTTCTTCATGAGAGACGACACCAAACAGATCCTCCCACTCTCTGCGCATTTGCTCAAGTCTGTGAAGTGACTCGAGAAACTGGCCTGCAGAAAGCGGAATCCGCGCCTGCCTCATTGACCGTTGAAAACGCTGTAGCAAATCCAGGCGGATTGGAGAAGAATCCCCTCCAGAGTTTACGGATCCACCCTCATAATAGATCCTCGCCCGTTCACCTATTGCCATTAAGAGCTCGGGAAGCCCCCTTCCCGTTCTGGAAGAAACGGGGTAAAGGACGGAAGGAGCAGGAGAAAGCTCCTTTAGAAAACGGTTGAGGGAGCCCTTTGGAAGAAGGTCCGACTTGTTCAGGACTGTCAGAAACTCTCCCGTGTGGTTCAGTAAGACAGGAGAAGGATCTTCGGGAGTCCGCAGGAATATCCCAAGAGAAATCTCTTTCAGGAGAGATTTTGTCATCCGGATTCCCTCTTTTTCAAGAGGATCATCTGTAACCCGAATGCCCGCTGTGTCCAGAAGGATCACATCCCCAAAAGCGGTTTGATAGCGACCTTCGATAACATCCCTTGTTGTTCCCGGAACGGTCGAGACTATTGCTCTCGACTCTCCGAGAATACGGTTAAAAAGGCTCGATTTCCCGGTATTGGGATGGCCGACAAGAGCGACGGTGAATCCGGATCGCTTTTTCAGCCCCCGTTTTTGATCCCGTACCATGGACGAAAGTTTTAGCAGGATCTGGTCCATGCGGCCAAGGAGATCTGAAAGCTCAGGAGCTTCCTCATCGGGAAGATCCAGGTGATCCACTACGACATAAAAATGAGCCAGAAGGGCGACCAGATCCTCCCTGAGACGAGCCAAAGGATCATCCGAAGGAGATATAAAGTTTTTTAAACCCTGCAGATAAGTTTGATAGGAAGGAGCCTGAATCATCCTGTTCAGGGATTCAGCCTTTAAAAGGGTCATCTTCTTGTGCAAAAAAGCCCTGTAGGAAAACTCTCCAGGTTTTGCCGTACGGGCACCAAGGGAAATGAGCAGATTCTGGATTTTGCGGAGAGAATGGGGATTTCCATGCATCTGGAACTCTAGGATATCTTCCCCTGTAAAGCTGTCGGGCGCTCGGAAATACAAAACAATCCCTTCATCAACAGGAATCCCGTCCAAATTGATAACAGAAGTCAGATAAGCGTGTCGGGGGGTGGGGGATTCCGGAAAGGGAGAAAGAACCTTCCCAAAGGTGGAGAGCAGATCGGGCCCCGACAGACGCACGATCCCCAAGGGACCGGGAACCAAGGGTGTCGCCAGGGCAACGATCTGGTCCATGACTTTCTCCTGATGTCAGGCGGACTGTTTTTTCAGGTAACTCGTCGTCAGATATTGCTGAAGGATCGTCAGCATATTGTTGACCAGCCAATAAAGAACAAGTCCAGACGGAAAATTCAAGAAGAAAAAAGTCATGATGACAGGAACGACCATCATGACTTTCTGCTGTACAGGATCCGGAGAGGCCGGATTCAGACGGTATTGGAGAATCATTGTCAAACCCATCAGTACAGGAAGGATATAGTAAGGATCCTTCAGGGAAAGATCATGGATCCAGAGCATAAAGGGGGCCTGACGAAGCTCCACCGTATTGTTCAGAATATTATAAAGGGCGACGAAAACAGGGATCTGGACCAACATTGGCAAACATCCGCCAAGGGGATTGACCCGCCGTTCCTTATAAAGCGCCATTAAAGCCTGATTGAGGGCTGCCTTGTCGTCTTTATACTGATTCTGGAGTTTCTTGATTTCTGGCTGAAGTGTCTGCATCTGGTGAATGCTTCGATAACTCATGAACGCCAGTGGAGAAAAGATCAGCTTGATGATGATCGTCACCAGAATGATCGCCAGACCATAATTATGAAAAACGTGGTGAAGATAGGTCATCAGGAGAAAAAGCGGTTTGGCAATGAGACTGATGAACATGATCCGGCCAAACATGAACCATCCGAAATCGATCGTATCAATCAGCGAAGGGTTTTGGGCTTTTAGAAGCGAGTA
>JAKBPM010000056.1 GCA_021829515.1 Nitrospirota bacterium
AATCCTCTCTTTTTGCGATTTCCACGTGAACCCGTGTAATTTCTTCCAGATCGCCGGACAAAGCGGCTTTTTGGAGTTTCTCGGCATCGAAAAGTGCCTGGCGCTTGCTTGAGACTTCCCGCAAAGCTTTAGCGTAATGAGTCGCATTCGCTGGAGACGTGGCAACAAACATCAGATCGTCAACGAAGTCTCTTGACATGTCTTTATCATTCAATTTGTTCGCGACCATTCCCGGATCGGGAACGATTCCATCCGCGTCCAAATCTATGATTGCCTTGACGATCTTTTTATGGGATGTCAGATGAAAATCCTCAATCGAAAAAAGGATTTTTTCGTCTCTAAGAAGTTCCGGTTTTCTCAATAAGCAAGAAATCAGGTTTTTCTCGTTGTCAATGTCGATCGGGAGGTTCCGGAGGACTTCAACATTTTTAGAGATGCGCAACGGGGCACTCATCGGACACCCCCTCCGTTATTAGTAACGGACTTGCGCGGGCGGCCAGGACCAGCTTTTTTGAAATTATTCTTGTGGACTGGCGGGGGCGTGGGGACTAGTGAAGGATCGGACGGGTAGAGATATTCGACAAGATCATCAAGCGTAATAAAAGGAAGCCCCGATTCGTCATGTTGAATGCGGAGATTGAGCTTTCCGTCCTTGACTCTTTTATAGAGCCTTGCTCGGCAAATTCCGATAAATGGGGCCACATCTGTAATGTGAAGGCGTTGTTTTGGGAAGAAGAATTGACGGATCGATGCGGGGCCGGAAAGATTGAAAAATTCGGGAGAGACGACAGGATTTTGTGACATCTTGATACCCCCAACAAAGCCCCTCCAGCCGTTGACTGGAGGGATCTATTGGGCAGGTATCCTATGAACCGCTCAGAAGAACATCGCGGGCAATCCCCGCGAAGCACCGGGCTTGTCGCCCGAAACGGCCAAGATGTTAGAACCGGGATCGTGGTCAGAAAACATTTTCGAGCGTTAAAAATTGAGTGAAATTTGTCTGCCGCCTGCCTGACGGTTTTCGTGATCACTCTTCTGCCTTATCGGGGTCACGTCGCTCATGCTTCTGACAAGAAGATTTTACCTCTTCCGATTTTAATAAGTCAACATGTCGTAATGGAGAAAAACAAGGTGGTCATAAAAGGCTACAGATGGGCGTTTGCCATGTATCATCTTGTCGCCCTCTTGTCGCCCTGAGAATAAAAAAAGGGGCTACAAAAGGCTACACAGGGCTACACTGTAAGACAGTTGGGAAGGGCTATTCTTGGCTATGGTGTTGGGTATTGTTGAGGAAAAACTGGAGCCGGCGGTCGGGATTGAACCGACGGCCTGTCGATTACGAATCGACTGCACTACCACTGTGCTACGCCGGCTGGGAATACAAATGGCTGGAGAGATTCTCCAGCCAATATAAAGTTTTTTGCCCTTAATGGCAATACGATTGATCCTAGAACTTTTTCTGGAGGTCTTCCTGCCAGGGAGTCATCGTTCCGCCCAAAATTCCGATCTTGTCCCTGCTGGTATGGTACTGGTTCATTTTGACCTTCAGGAGATGGACTCCCGGATCGAGGTCAAGCATCATGGGTGTCACACCATAAAAGACATTATCGATATAGACCTTCGCGCCTGAAGGGGTTGTTGTGACCACGAGCCTTCCCTTGCCTGCCGGGATGGGATTCTTCTGGAGATTATACTGATCTGCCGACAGGGTTTTTCCGGATACGGTTGCGGGATTGGCCGACGCTTCGACCTGGATCGATCCCGGAAAGACCTTGGCAAGATGTCCCACAGAGCGGTCCGCATATCCAAGAATGACCTTCTGGAGATCCCGGTCAAGCCGTTCAGCCGCAACTTCAAGAGGTTTGGAATGCTGGCTCTTGGTCATTGAACGCTCATGAATCCTGGTTCCCCAAATGGGATGGCCTGTCTGGGCATTGATAAAATACACATCGAGCTCGACCTGGTCTTTGGAGATCGCGGATCCTGTTCCTTCAATATAGCCGGTATGCGAGGACTGGAACTGGTAATTCATGATTCGGCCGACAATAAAAACATCGACATTCGGAAATCGGGAGCGAAGGGTCTGGACCCATCCGTTCGTCTGGAAAGAAAAGTCCGCAGGTGGATGATGGATCAGTGTGGATTTCAGGCCAAGGTAGTTGAACTGATCAACGAATGCCTTGGTCACATGAAGGTCGACATCCGAATCTGTCCTGTAAGTATTCGTTCCCCAACCGATATATTGGCGGTCTCCGGTCATCAGTGTGCTGGCCCGGTCATCTTTGAAGAGAACGACACCGAAGCGGAGGGATGAAGCATATTGATGAGGTTTTGTCATGCCGGCGCTGGGACGGTATTCAAGCTTGACCGGTGCCTGTGCGCAGCCGATGGGAGTCCCGATCGCGATAATCATCAAGGCTCCAAACAGGAGTCGCATCAATCTTGTTTTGGAAAGAACTGGACCGTGTGTGGACATTTTGCTCCATTTCCTCTTGAAAAAATCGTGTTTTTCCATGATCCCCATCCTCTACCGGGGACCCAAACCCATTCTGCGCTGGTCGGTTCAGTGCTGACTAATTTTGAATGACCACTTTTTTATGCTGGATCGATTTATTGTCCGGTCCTGGAGGACCCAATGCATGTCCGTCAAGAGAAAGGAGGATCGCTCCGGCATCCTTTGTGGAAATCCAGAAGACCGTCTTCGATCGAAACACTTTCGATTTTCCTTTGCTCAGGGCGTACCGTCTCGGCCGTCCATCTCCTTCCTTGATCGCGACATGAGTATCCCTTAATGCCGTAACCTTCAGTTTATGGAAGGAATCCGGCTGAACTTTCCCGTCTGATGAAGGAGGCTGAGGTGATGGAGTGGCAGCTGCCAGCGGGGTCGAAGACTTTGATCCTTCTGTTGCAGGCGCCGCTTGTGTCGTCTCCTTGAATGATGTTGGCGAAGCAGGCGGTTGAACAGGTGTTGGACTATTCTGTGTGCCTTGTCCCGAAGGCTGAACTGGCGCCTGGGGAGTCGGAGTGGCCGCTGACGGGGGAGTCGTTGGCCCGACGGCTGGCTGGGAGGGCGCAGTGGTGGTCGCTGGAGGAATGACAGACTGGAGGGGGGCTGGTTTTTGAGCTGCTGGAGTTTTGGCTTTTTCTTCGGCATGGCGTTTGGCAGTCTTGTCCATCCAGACTTTCAGTGATCCCAGAGCGGCAACAAGGACAACAAGGGCTGCCAAAAGCCAGAGAAGAAGTCTTGAGGAACCGGAGGAACCTCCAGTTCGATCTGAGGAAGAGGAATCCTGAAGGATCTGATTGACCTGCAACACCGGATGAGGATGAAAGGTCTCCTCCGGAAAGGCGGTGATCAGTTCTTTGCTATAGTAATGAAGAAGAATCTCGGAGGGTAGTCCGAGCGCTTCGCAATATCCCCGGATATGCCCCTTCGCATAAAGCATGCTCGGATAAATGGACCAGGTACCCTCTTCAATCGCCTCCGTCCAGCGGGGACCGATATGGGTGATCAGATCAATCTGGTCAAGCGTCAGATCTTTCGCCTGGCGTTTGGACTTCAGGAACTCCCCAATTGTAGAAGCCCCGAGGTTTCGGATTTCTCCTTCAATGCGCTCCCTCTCTTCCAAAAGAGGGTCCATCTCATTTTTCATTGGAGGTTCCTGAGATTTGGAATCTTCAGGGTTCATCGAGGCTCCTTTAGCATATTGCTGACAATGGAGAATTCATGTGATCTATTGAAGCTTCTTGACGTAATGCATTGCCTTGACACCATCGACAGAATCCGGCTCAAGTCTGACGACTTCCTGAAAAGCGGCAAGAGCCTTCTCCCGATTTTCAAGTTTCAGGTAAATCTTTCCAATTTCAAAATACGGCTTTGGAAAGTTTGGGGCAAGGCGAATGACAAAAGAATACTCCTTGAGTGCCTGGTTCAATTTTCCCCGGGAATAAAACAGAGCTCCCAGATAATAATGAGCCGGAGCATATGAATTATTTCTCAAGATCGCCTTCGAAAAGTGATCCCTTGCCGCATCGAGGTCATGCATGGCCATATAGGTCCGGCCAAGATTGGTCAGCGGACGTTCCGGTGTCCGGTAGAGGCTGTCGGACAATGCGAGGTTGAAATAATGCATCGCCCTTTGGTAGCTGTGCTGACGAAATTCGATCAGTCCCAGGTAGTTGTTCGCCGCAGCACGTTCCCGGACAAATTTCCTGGCATTTAAAAGCTCATTGGTCGCATCCTGAAAATCATGCATTTTATAGTAAACATGACCAAGTCCATAATGTACCCGGCCAAGATTGGGATCGAGGTGGTTTGCAAACTCGAAATCCCAGAAAGCACCCTGAATCTGGTTTTGATTGAGCTTTCTCAGCCCTGATTCATAGTGCTCCAGCGCCAGATGCCTGTTCCTCGGTGAAACCGAAGGGGAACAGGCATCAAGCATAATGGGCAAAAAAACCAGAAGAACCTTTGCCCATTGTCGATGAGTCATCCCCCAAGCATCCCCATAATCGGTGAAACGGGACGATAGTCAGTCTGTTCCGAGAATTCGGAAAGACGTTCCGCCAATGTCTGGGGAGAAAGGTTTTCCATTCCGCCCGAACTGAACTCAGAGACGCAAAAGGATGCCATGACAGATCCGACGACAATGCCCCTTCTGAGCGTCGCGTCGTCCTTGCCGCCCTCCGAAGCCATATATCCGAGGAATCCCCCGGCAAAGGAGTCCCCTGCCCCGGTTGGATCTTTGAGCGATTCCAG
>JAKBPM010000057.1 GCA_021829515.1 Nitrospirota bacterium
AAGCTCCTCGGTGTCTGTCTTCTCGTCATATCGAAAGGAGAAAAGCTCGGAGGTGATCCAGACCGATTGCCGTCCGTCTTTTCTCTGAAAGACCGGTCTTCGGGAAAGTCCGGCATAGAACCTGGTAGAGGACTGCTTCCACCGAACTGCCCCGTTACGGAGTATCTGGGAGGGAACCTCCCGGAGCCAGGGGGTGTTCTCTCCGATGAACCGGGCGTACTCCTGGTCGATGGGAACGGCCGTTCCCGAAAGGGAGACCGCTTTTCGGGCAAAGACCCGGTAATACCGGTCTTCGGAGACCTTGGCGTTGTAGATGAAACGCTGGTGTCCTATCCACTGGAGAAGGATCGACTCCTGGGCGGGGGTGGGATACGCGCGAAAGCGGTTGCCTGTCTGCATGGGAATAGAATACCTTAATGCGATGATGGAAGACAAAACCGCCCGCTTGACCCCCTCTTGCCCTGCGGGCTAAGAAGAGGCATGCGCGGGCTAATGTTCAATAGTCTAACGGCTATAATATCCACCAGGATAACTTTTCAGGACAACAAGTCCGATCACCCTCAGGAAAGGCCCAAATTGTTTCCACCAAAAATTTCCAACCGTGATGCTGAAAAACTCCTGCCGACACTTTCCGAGATTCTTTGCAACAGGAATACTCCCCAAGACTACATGTCTGACGAACGGATAAGGACAGCCTACCGATCCTACTACCACGAGCAGAGCTTTTATAAGGCCCTCTCAATCCTTGAGGAGGTTCTTCTTTTTCCCTCCGTCAAAAATTTTCTCAACAAACAGGACTGCATCCAGATCGCCGACCTCGCTACCGGAACCGGCGGATTTGTCCAGGGTATCCTTCACGGTCTGACAGAAGAATCTTTTCCGGAAATCATGGTCACTCTCCACGATCGTTCTGAGTCAGCACTGTTCGCGGCCGCTCTCGAGATCAGGGAGCTATACTCCGGACGTCCCCTGACAATCGGCACGCATCATGGCGTCATTCCCGATTTTTTCCCTCCATTGTCCGGCCTCCATATTCTCTCTTGGGGAAACATGCTCAATGAATGGGAGATGTCACAGGCATCGGCAAAAAAATTGCTGGAATCCATCGACCTGGCGCTAACAGATGGAGGGATACTTCTTATAGCAGAACCGGCAGATCGATTCTCTTCACGAACACTCCATCAATTCAGCAATCATCTATTGGATTTTCTCCCGGACTTTCAGATTCTGGCACCCTGTCCAAACAACCGGCGAGGAGATTGCCCAGCTCTTCTTGATGAACGTGACTGGTGCCATGAAGACCGTCCACAAAAGTTTTCTCAGGAGCTGATCCATGCATCAAAAAGACTTGGTCATATCAAGGACTCCCTCAAGATGAGCTACCTCGTTTGCCAAAAGAAAGCATCCCTCGAAACCGACCTTTCCATGGAATCCGGCAAAAAGGATGTAGATGCGTGGAAAATGATCTCCGACATGACTCACGAGCGAGGGCTTTCCCAATCCACCTTCTGCAATGGCAGGGAATGGATTCCGTTTCGAATGCTCAAACGTCACAAATCCCCTGCAAACGACTCTTTTTTCCGGCTCAAAAAAGGGCAGACAATCAAGATGGAACTTTCCTCATCCCCACAAAAAAAAGGCGATTTCTTCGATATTCCCGGCGGAACGGCAATTTCACTTTTCCTGGAACACTAAAAAAAATGATTCGTCCCTATAGGAGACCAAATGGAGATATTACCCGTTCTTGCTCCCCACTCACCGGACCTTCTTGACAGTTACCGGCGCAGAAACAATCGCCCCATGCTGGAAGCAATGGCCCGATTTCACAACCACCTGGTCAGCCGGCACACACCTATCAGAGCAGTTGTCTCCATGAGCTCGGGATGGCAAGTTCCCAACATCATCCTCGTCGACAACTCACCAAGCCTTGAATCTTCCCAGGACTACTCAGGCTTTGGCTCTGAGCTCCGGTACGATCCGGTCGGTGACCCTGACCTGGCCAATCAAATCCTTGCAGGACTGAAATCAAGAGGAATTCCTTGCGGAGCAGGCGTTCATGGCGTTGACCACACTCTGGCAGTTCCTCTTTTTTTCTGGGTACCGGATGCAAGCGTCCCGGTCGTGGTCACGTCTCAGCCACTTAACCATGCAAGATATATCCATCAACTCGGAGAAGTCATTAAATCACTCTCCCCTTCCGGATATGGCACAATTCTTCTGCTTCTTTCCGGAATGCTTGCACAAAATGAACGAATCATGGCGAGGAATCTTCCGGACAAACTTTTCGAGGAGTACATTGACTCCATTAAAAAACTGCTTGAGGAAGGAGACTCGGTCCATCCTTTGAATATCCCGAAAAATCTGGTTGAAAGAGCTACCCCCCCCGGGAAACTGAGAGAACTCCACTTGTTGGCTTCACTGGGCTGCTCAAAGGGCATCCTGTGGTCGATGGAAACAGGTCCGGGAATAATGCAGGTCCTGATGAGCTTCGCCCCCATCGAAATCCAGGGAGGAAAAAATTAAGGGAAACAGCTTCTACATTCTTGGAAAATAAAAATAGCTGTCAACCAGCGCAACCAGAAGAGCAAAGGCCCAAGGCAACTGAGGGAGGATCTTTTCGAACACCCCGGGAGGAAGACCATCTTCACGCTCGGGAAGCCATTCTGTCAGCAATGCACCAAAGGCGATCCCACCGACGAGCGCTCCGCCGATCAGGAACCAGGAGAAAAGCCCAACCCACCCAACCCCTTCCATCAGGGAATACCTATTTAAAAGCATTCCTGTCTGAATAGCCAAAAGTTCCACGCCAAGGACCAGGGCAAGCCTCAGGTTAAAAAGACGACGGGGCTCCATTCAGTCTCCTTTTGTTCTGTTTTTTTCTCCCATGCCAGCTGACCGCATGCTCCCAGGATATCATCTCCTCTTGATTGACGGATTGTCGTTGCCACCGTCTTTTCAAGAAGAATTTTTTGAAACAACAAGACATCATCATTCGATGGACGGGAAAAGGGAGATCCCTCATACGGATTGAATGCAATGAGATTGACCTTGCTTTTAAACGGAGCCAGAAGGCGAGCAAGCTTTTTGGCGTCTTCCGGTCGATCATTGACCCCGGATAGCAGAACATATTCAAACGTGACCCGTTGCCTCTTTTTTAGCGGAAGCTGCCTGACCGCATCCAGAATCGACTTGATCGGATAGTGCCTGTTGATCGGCATCAGCCTCTCCCGGGTCTGATCATCCGCAGCCGTCAGGGAAACTGCAATATTAATAGGTATTCCGGACTCTCCAATTTCAACGATTTTTGAGGGGAGACCTGATGTCGACAGAGTAATTCTCCGGGGTGACATTCCAAACCCCCCGGGAGCGATCAGGAGCCTGATCGAATTGGTCACATGATCAAGATTTGCCAGTGGCTCCCCCATCCCCATGAATACGATATGGTTGATCCGTTTCAAGACGGGGCGATCAAGTGATTTCGATGAGGAAAAATCCTGAACAGGATGTTCCCGCAGGATCCTGTTAGCCAGAACAACCTGGCCAACGATTTCCCCCATTGTCAGGTTGCGGACCAGCCCCATCTCCGCCGTCCGGCAAAACCTGCAACCTATTCCGCATCCAACCTGGGAAGAAATACATAAAGTTGCCCGATCACCTCTCGGGATAATGACAGACTCGATCATCTCCCCGTCTTTAAGGCGCAAGACGATTTTCTTTGTCCCGTCCTTTGAGTCCATGACAACCGCCGGTTCCGGCAGATTCAGGGAAATCGACGACGCAAGAGTTTTCTGAAGATCCCGTGGAAGATTTTTCATCTCCGCCCATGCAGTGACCTCTTTCCGGAAGATCCAGTCGGAAATCTGGTCATACCTCCACTTCGGAAGAGCCAACGAAGGAATAAGGGAAGGCCATTGATCAGGCATATAATCAAGAAGGTCTTGCATCGGCTAGGCTTCTTCTCTCTTGTCCGAAGCGCCGGACTGAATCTTTTCAAGCCTTGGCCAGATAGTCCGGAGGACCAGCCATGAAGAGCAATACCCTATGAGCGCTCCAAAAAAAACATCTCCTGGGAAATGGGCCCCAACATAAATCCTTGAAAGCCCGGTTAAAAAAGCCAAAGAATACAAAAGGACAGAAAATCTTGGGTAAAGCCCCGAAAAAAGGGCCGCTGACGAAAATGCACTGAAGGTATGTCCTGAAGGAAAAGAGTTGGCCATGAGATGTGGTCCCACGACATGAACGTGAACCTGATGGTGAAGGATCCTGTCCTGAAAATAGGCAAGAGGTCGAGCCCTTCCGACCTGCTTTTTCAGAAATTCTCCGACCAGAAGACTCAAGACCGCCGTCGAAATCCATAAAGGAACATCTCTTTTGAGATGATATCTTGCGAAAATGCCAAGGATCAGCAAACCGATGGGGAATTGGTAAGCTCCGTTGCCCATATCAGTAACTGCCATCATAACAGGATCAAGCCATGTTCGGGGAAATGCACCGTTAATGAGAAGAAAAAGATGGTGATCGAAATGAACTGCCCCTGACAATATTTCCATTCAACCGTTCCTCCATACCTAGGCAAAGCTAAGCATAGGTCGCTTTGCTGCTGGATTCCTGCTTCACCGAGGCTGGTTTCGTCTTGAGCTTGCGCCCAAGGCCAGAGCCTTCCTCTCCACAGGCTGAGACGGTGGAACTCGCCGCCAGATTCTTCAAGTTGATTGC
>JAKBPM010000014.1 GCA_021829515.1 Nitrospirota bacterium
TTACTCACCCGTTTGCCACCCTACCGGGGGATTGCTCCCCTTTCACGTTGGACTTGCATGTGTTAGGCACGCCGCCAGCGTTCGTTCTGAGCCAGGATCAAACTCTCCAGATTCATTTTGTTCCTGTGTTTCGTGATCAGGGCCCTTTAATTGGACGTTGCTGCTCCTATTTAGTTGTCAATGATCCGAGACGCTCTCCCTGCGTTTCCACAGGGCGTCTTTCTCTTCAGGGCTTTTTTCTCCCCGAAAGAGTCAACCGTTTGATCCTACACTTCCCGATCATCCCTGTCAACCCCTCCCCCGCTTTCCCTGCTTTGCTTTTTTCAGGTCTCTCGGAGGAGGCTAGTTATAGCCTCCTCTTCCTTTTTTGTCAAGCGGCCCTTGATTCCATCTATTCCGGAGACGACCCTGCCGAAAGGGCTTCTAGGAAGCGGCATGGGAGGGCGCGCTCTTCTGGCACAGAAGAACTTTCCTGATAGAGAAAAAGAGAACAGGAAGAGCCACTCCGACCATGACAAGGACGATCAGGGCATTTCCAAGATCGAAGGGAAGGTGCTTTCCATAAGGCGAAAGACCCAGTATTCCGCCTGAGGCAAAAATCACTCCTCCCCACAACAGTGTCATCGAACCCGTATGAAGTCCGATCGCCTGTATCTCCTCCGTATTGAATCGTTTTGTCAGTTTCAGGGAAGCACCAAAGACCCCCCCCAGAACCATCAGCATGATCATTGTCCCAAGACCAAAGAGAAGCCCGGGTAAAAAGCCAAGCCATGGAGAGCTCATCCTTGGGGCTGCCGTCGTATAGATAAACAGCGCAAACGGCCCGAATCCGAACCCGGCAATAAAGCCATGGATCAGGGCCCATTTCGTCGGAATCGCCTCCGGTTCCCTGTCTGCTTCCATGCTTGTATGCGCTTCATGGGCATCATGGGTCAGCGACAGGACATGGGAGTCCGTTTCGACCTCCTCCGGGGACTCATGATGGTGACCAAGAAGATGAAAGTGGATGTATCGCTTTTTACGGATAATAATGACTCCCGCGGTTGTCATAACGGCTCCGACAACAAGATCCGCCCAGGAATTGACAACCTCCTTCAAGAGCCAGCTGGCAAGAAACAAATAGGCAAGCTCCGAGGCGATGGCCCTCTGGATCATAAAGGCAAGAGAAAAATAAAACCCTGACTTGATCCCTTTTTTTCCGGTCGCGTTTCCTATGGCGTAGCTGAAAGTAATAGGCCATGTATGTTCATCGGGTAAAAGACCGTGCAGTAATCCGTACCCAAGACTTTCCAAAAGGAGTATGATCATTTTCCTCAATCCATCAATTTGTTGTTGGCTGTTTGAACATGATACCAAATATCAACTAGGATCTCAATCCGCTTGACAGAACTCTTCCATTTTGACGATATCCCTTTCCAACGAACGGATCCCGATGAATTCAGTTGATTTTGAACACGATTTAAATGAAGAACAAAAAAAGGCGGCACTCGCGCCTGATGGCCCATCCCTGATCCTTGCAGGAGCAGGATCCGGAAAAACCAGGGTTCTGACTTATCGAGCCGCCTATCTCCTCTCAAGGGGGGTTCCATTTCACAGGATCCTCTTGCTGACCTTTACAAAAAAATCTGCAATCGTCATGCAAAACAGACTGAAAGATCTTCTGGGGGACCACCCTCCCCTTCCCTGGGCGGGAACATTTCATCATGTTGGGTTCCGTCTGATCAGAGAGTTCGGGGCAAGACTGGGTCTTTCCCTGCCCCTGACCATCATGGACAGGGAGGACCAGCTCGATATGATCAAGGCCATCATGGACACACGATTGGCCAAGGATTCGGATTTTCCAGCTGCATCGCTGATTCTCAATATCCAGAGCCTGGCATCAAACAAGCTCGTCTCCCTTGAGGAACTTCTGGGAGACAGATACCCCCATCTTTTCCGCCACCTTCCTGAACTTGAGGAAATCACGAAGCGTTATCTGGCCAGAAAACAGGACGCAAGGCTCCTGGACTACGACGATCTCTTGCTGTACTGGTACAGGCTTCTGGACGACCCTGAGATCCTGACTCTTCTCCAGGGAAGATTCCGATTCATTCTGGTCGACGAGTATCAGGATACAAACCCCCTCCAGGGGGCACTCCTTGATCGGCTTGCCCAGGGTCATCAGCAGATTTTTGCTGTCGGGGACGACAGCCAGAGCATCTACTCATTCCGTGGGGCCCATGTTGAGAACATGCTCTCGTTTTCGGACCGATACCCCGAAGCCGGAGTCTTCCGGCTCGAAACGAACTACCGGTCGACGGTTTCCATTCTCGATGTTGCAAACCGGGTGATCCTTCAAAACCAAAGACAGCTGCCAAAGGTTCTCAGGTCGGTTCTTGACCAGGGCTCTCTTCCTGAATGCGTGACATTTTATTCCGATGTCGATCAGGCACAGTACGTAGCCAAAAGAATCGCACAAAAGGAAGATCGGGGAGAGACCATGGGGGAAGTTTGCGTTCTCTACAGGTCGCATTATCTTTCCCTTTCGATCCAGATTGAACTGGCACGAAGAAGAATTCCCTTCACATTGACCTCCGGACTGCGCTTCTATGAACAGGCTCATATCAAAGATATTCTTGCTTACCTGAGGCTTATTCTGAATCCAAGAGACAGTTCGGCCTTTTCAAGACTTTTGCGCATGATTCCGAAGGTCGGGCCAAAAGCTACGGAAAAGATCCTTCAATGGCTGGCAGACTGTGATGATCCGATTGATGCGTTGTGCTCGATTCAGTCTGGAAAGGTTGTCACACCCAAGCTCGTAACCGGTGTGACATCCCTTGGAGAACGCCTTTCGTCCCTTCGTCAGAGCTATCTTGCAGGGACCAATTCGCTGGGTTACCTGGTCCGGGAGGTTCTTTCTCTCGGCTATCGCAAAGAGCTCTACGATATCAGGGAGAATCCCCAGGAACGGGAAGAAGATCTTGAAGCTTTTGCAAAACAGCTGGACAATCAGAGCGATCTTGAAAACTTTCTTGGAGAAATATCCCTGATCGAATCCTTTGAGGAAGCGGCGCTTGAGGGATCTGCTGTATCCGACAGGGTTGTTCTGTCATCTATCCATCAGGCAAAAGGGCTGGAATGGGACACGGTGTTTCTGCTTTCTGTTAATGAGGGACTTTTTCCATCTGAAAAATCCCTTGAAAGAGAGTTTGACCTGGAAGAAGAGCGTCGTCTTTTTTATGTAGCGGTAACGAGGGCAAGAAAAGAGCTGGTCTTGTGCGTTCCCAAATCGATACAGGGAAGAGGTCGCCATACGCCCCTGACTCCTTCCCGATTCCTTATCGAAGCCGGAAGCGAAAGTTTCAGCCATGAGGATTACGAACCGTGGTATTCCTGAAGATCATTGGAGTTTAAGGTTTTCAAACGATTTCAACTATATAAGGGAGAAGTTTTGAATGTCTTCCATTGACCGATTTGTCCATCTCCACGTCCATACCCAGTACAGTCTTCTCGATGGAGCCAACAAGATCCCGCCCCTGATGAAAAAAGTTCGGGAAACCGGCATGCAGGCAGTCGCGATGACCGATCACGGCAATCTCTTTGGCGCCATCGAGTTTTACCAGGCCGCCCGCAAGGAAGGAATCAAACCCATCATTGGGTGCGAAGTCTATATTACTCCGCGATCCCGCCATGAACGCCGGGAGATTCACTTTATGGGCGAAGGCCCCCATCATGGCAGAAAGATCAACAACGCCTCGTTTCACCTGATACTCCTCGCCCAGAACGAAATCGGGTACAAAAATCTCTTAAAGATCGTCTCCCTGTCTCATATTGAGGGGTTCTACTTTCGGCCGCGCGTCGACTTCGAGCTGCTTTCCCGCTACCACGAAGGCATCATTGCTCTCTCAGGCTGTCTCAAGGGACAAATTGCCTATATGCTCACAAGAGGAGACGACGAAACAGCCTATGCAACAGCAGGCGTTTTTCAGGACATTTTCGGAAAAGAGAATTTTTTTCTGGAAGTGCAGGCCAACGGACTTGATGACCAGGTCCGGGCAAACCGGGAAATCATCAAGATGGCCAGGGCAATGGACCTGCCCCTTGTGGCAACAAACGATTGCCACTACCTCGAAAGGGAGGACTCAACACCGCACGATATCCTCCTGTGCCTTCAGACCGGAAAAACACTTTCAGAGCCGAACAGGCTCCGTTTTGGATCAGACGAGTTTTACATCAAGACCCCGCAAGAGATGATCGAATCCTTCAGGGAACTTCCCGAGGCGATCAGCAATACACTCCATGTCGCGGACATGATCGATCTCAAACTTGATCTTCAAACGACACATATGCCGGATTACAAGATCGATGCAGGAGAGTTTCCTGAAATGTCCGTCAAGGATCTTTTCGTCCAGAAGACCCTTGAGGGACTTCTGGAACGATTTTCTGAATCTTCTTTTTCCGAAGAAGAGAAAGCCCTCTACAGGGAAAGACTTGACCTCGAGATCTCGGTGATTGCCCGAATGGGTTATGAAGGCTACTTCATGATCGTCTGGGATTTCATCAGGAAAGCCAGGGAAATGGGGATCCCTGTCGGTCCCGGCCGCGGCTCCGCCGCCGGATCGCTGGTCGCCTACTCGCTGAGAATAACCAACATAGACCCTATCCGATTCGGACTCCTTTTTGAACGATTTCTGAATCCGGAACGCGTGAGCCTCCCGGATATCGACATTGATTTCTGCATGAACAGGCGCGGGGAAGTTATCGATTATGTCGTAAAAAAATATGGAGAAGATCGGGTTTCAATGATCGCGACCTTTGGAACGATGGGCGCAAAAGGTTCGATCAGGGACGTGGGAAGAGTCCTCTCCATGCCCTATTCCGAAGTGGACAAAGTAGCCAAGATGATTCCGAATGCCCTTGAAATGACCCTGGAAAAGGCATTGGGAGAAAATCCCGAGCTGAAGTCACTCGTGGAGAAAGACCAGCGGATACAGGATCTCTTCACCCTTTCCATGAAACTTGAGGGAATTACCCGGCACAGCTCCATTCATGCCGCAGGCGTCGTGATCTCCAAGGATTCCCTTCTTGAACATGTTCCCCTGATGAGGGGAAGCGACGGGGAAATCGTCACCCAGTTTACAAAGGATGATGTTGAAAAAGTTGGACTGGTCAAATTCGACTTCCTCGGACTGACAACGCTGACACTGATCCAGGATGCTGTCCGCAGGATTCACGAGCGCCACCCCGACTTCTCGATCGAAAGAATTCCTCTCGATGACAGGGAAACATATGAGCTTTTGTCCCACGGAAAAACGCTGGGAATATTTCAGCTCGAATCCAGGGGCATGACCGATCTCATCATCAAGATGCAACCCGAAAACTTTGAGGATCTCATCGCACTTCTCGCACTTTATCGTCCCGGCCCGATCAACAGCGGAATGGTCGATGACTTCATCAAGAGAAAGAAAAACCCAAAAGAGATCATCTACGAACTTCCGGAGCTTGAACCGGTTCTGAAGGAAACCTACGGGGTCATCGTCTATCAGGAACAGGTGATGAAAATCGCCAACATCCTGGGAGGATTCTCCCTTGGAGAGTCAGACCTCCTGAGACGGGCGATGGGCAAGAAAAAGCCCGAAGAGATGGAAAAGATGAAGGACAAGTTTGTCCTTGGAGCCAAGGGTCTGGGCTTTCCTGTCAAAAAAGCTGAACAGATCTTTGATCTCATGGCTTACTTTGCAGGATATGGCTTTAACAAATCCCACAGTGCCGCCTATGCCCTTATTTCCTATCAGACCGCCTACCTCAAGGCCCATTATCCTCTCGAGCTATGGGCGGCCCTCTTGACGAACGCCCTCGATGACACCGAAAAAATCGGCGTCTTTCTGGTCGGTGCCAAAGATATGGGGATTACCGTAATGGCTCCGGATATCAATGAAAGTGAATTCGACTTCAGCCTTCGGGAAGGTTCCAGGATTCTCTTTGGACTGGGCGCGGTGAAAAATGTCGGAAAACAAGCGGTCGATGCCATTATTGAGATGAGAAATGAATCAGGGCCTTTCAAGGATTTTCAGGACTTCATCAGACGCATTGAAGGGAAAAAGGTAAACCGTCGAGTCGTTGAGGCGTTGATCAGGGCCGGTGTCTTCCGATCTCTGGGGATCAAGCGTTCCGTTGCAATGGAAGCACTCGACCCGCTTCTTGACTGGGCGGAAAAGGCAAAACAGAGTAAAAAATCGCCCATGGTGAGCTTGTTCAAGGAGTTTACCGTCGACCCGGAAACCCCTCCTGAACTGCCGGATATCCCCGAATGGGACGAAAGAACCCTGCTGAAAGAAGAAAGGGAGGCTCTGGGCTTCTACCTCACCTCTCACCCCATGGCGAACTATGGCGACCTGATCCAGAAGCTTTCCACAAAAACAACCGGAGAGCTTGATTCCCTGCCGGAAGGATCCATCATTGGCGTTTTTGGAGTTGTTTCCTCCCTCAAGATCATCCGCACCAAAAAGGGGGACAGGATGGCCCAGTGCCTTCTGATCGATCTTGAAGGATCCATCGAGGTTGTCCTTTTTCCGGACATTTTTCAGACAATAGAATCCCGTCTGGATGCGGATATTCCACTTCTTGTTTCAGGAAGTCTTGAAAGAAATGATTTCGGAACAAAGATACGTGCCACAAGAGTGGACACACTTGATGACATTATGAAAAATCTCTACTGTGCCGTTATCCTTCGCCTTCAGAGCGACGGCCTGTCGACCCAGGACATGCTGGACATGAAAGGGCTGGTGGATCGATTTCCAGGAAAAACACCGGCAATTGTCGAGATCGATATCATGACTGAACCGGCGTCATGCTGCTGGCTCGCGGGAAAGAAACTCCAGCTCAATCCGACAGACGAATTCATCCGGTCTGTCACGGACAGGTTCGGGGAAGGATCAGCGACCAGACTGGAAGTCCTCCCGAAGGAACTGAGCGATTTCATGATCCAGAAGCGCAGGGAAGAAGGCCGCTCTTTCTCGGCCTTTTAAACGAAAAAACTCAGGTTGTTTTTGTGGTTCCTTCCTTGTAGGGACCCATCTTCCGGAATTTTTCATAACGCTCAGAAAGCAACTCCTCGACACTTTTCCGGGACAAAATTTCGAAATCCCTGGACAGGATCAGCTTTATCCTGGAGACAACCACCGAGAAATCTTTCTGGACCCCGCCCGGAGGCTCTTCAACCATTCCGTCCACGATCTTGAGCCTCAAAAGGTCACTGGCCGTAATATTGAGACTCTGGGCCGCCTCGGGAGCCCGCCCTGCATCCTCCCAGAGAATGGCTGCACAAGCTTCCGGAGAAATAACCGAATAAATCGAGTTTTCAAGCATATAGACCCGATCGCCGACACCAATGGCCAAGGCGCCACCGCTTCCCCCCTCCCCGATGACAAACGAGATGATTGGCACCTTTATCTGGAACATCTCCATGATATTCCTGGCAACAGCTTCAATCTGCCCTCTTTCTTCAGCCTCAATTCCCGGAAAAGCGCCGGGGGTATCGATGAAGGTTACGATGGGCATCTTGAACCTCTCGGCAAGACGCATGATTCTCAAGGCTTTTCTGTACCCCTCGGGGTGGGGCATGCCAAAGTTTCTGGAAACCCGGTCCTTGAAGCTTTTGCCTTTTTGATGGCCAATGACGGCAACGGTCCTGTCCTCAAAACCTGCAATCCCCGAAACGATGGAGGGATCATCCCTGAAGCCCCTGTCGCCATGAAGTTCAACGAAATTCGTAAACAGCCGCTGGGTGTAGTCTAACGCCGTTGGGCGATCCTGCGCCCTTGCAATGACCACATTTTCCCAGATCGGATTACCAGTTTTCTCTGTTTTTGAATGAGTCTCCACAGGAGCTCCTTAGGTTAGTCGGTGAATTCTCTTTCGCGGAATCAACTCTTTCCCGAGCATCCCTGATCAGTGAAGATCAAGATGATTGGGTTTTCCAGGAAGCTGCATTGCGTCTCTCACGATACGTATCGTTTTTCTGGCCTCACCCCTCGCCTTTTCCGCACCTTTTTCAAGTATCAGATCCAGGTCTTTAAGATTGGCCTGGATTTTAGAACGCTTTTCCCTGGCGGGTCCGAGCACCCGCTCGATCCCGTCGCGCAAAATGGATTTGCATTCCATGCAGCCAATTCCTGCCGTCCTGCATCCTGTTTCAATGGATATTCTTTCTTCGGCGGAGGTAAAGACGCGATGCAAGTCATAAACGGGACAAACGTCCGGGTTCCCCGGATCTTTTCTTCGGGCTCTCTGAGGGTCTGTCACCATGGTCCTGATCTTTTCCCATATGACCTCCGCACTGTCTGTAATATAGAGGCAGTTGTCATAGCTCTTGCTCATTTTACGGCCGTCGAGCCCCGGAAGCTTCGGAGTCGGGGTCAATAACGGCATGGGCTCGGGAATCGCAGGGCCATAAAAATGATGGAACCTTCTGACAATTTCACGGGCCAGCTCAAGATGCGGCAACTGATCCTGTCCAACAGGAACATGGGTCGCTCGATAAAGCGTAATATCGGCTGTCATCAAAACCGGATACCCCAGGAACCCGAACATGGCGAGGTTCCTGTTTTCTATCTGCTCCTGCTGATCCTTGAAACTGGGATTGCGAGTCAGCCAGGAAACGGGCGTTATCATCCCGAGGAGAAGGTTCAGCTCCGCATGTTCCGTGACATCCGACTGGAGAAAGATCGTCGCCTTTTCCGGATCCAGACCAAGAGAAAGCCAGTCGATCAGCATCTCCCGGGTATTTGAGACGAGATTCGAAGTGTTTTCATAGTTGGTCGACAGGGCATGCCAGTCTGCAATAAAGAAAAAACAGTCATGCGTTTCCTGAAGGGAGATCCAGTTGTAGAGAGCTCCCATGTAGTTTCCGAGATGCATTCTTCCAGAAGGCTGTATCCCGCTTACAACACGTTTTTCCTCAAAAGGACTCATCTCTTCTGATTCTTTTGTCCTGGCCGCTGTTATCACAAACGATTCTCCATGATCTTTTCGAGATTCCTTCTCAAAAAGGGGTCTTTACGTTATTCCGGATTAGCTCCACCCAGATGGAAAAGGGCGGACGGATCATAAGCAAGGGTAATGATGGAACTGGTCGTAGTTTCGACAAGAGGCCACAGGGTTCTCGAAAGAATCCCCAGATAGGGATCGAGAATGACCAGGCCAAAGATGATCCAGATCCCGTAAGGCTCAACTCGGGACAGTGGTTCCGCAATAACATCCGGAAGAAGGCCGGTTGCAACCCTTCCCCCGTCCAGGGGTGGAAGGGGGATCATGTTGAAGAAAAACAGGACGATGTTGACCGTAATGGATGCCTTCATCATAGCCAGAAAGATCGGCAACAGCTCTCCCCACAAGGGAGATGTTGCCGTTAACGGAAGGGTTGAGAGAAAGGCATGCAGGATGCTCATCGAGATCAGCGCCATCATCAGATTGGACCCGGGACCTGCAAAGGCGACCAGAACCGAATCCCTTCTGTAATGGTGAAGATTTCTCATATTGATCGGGATGGGTTTCGCATATCCAAACATGAGCCCTGTATGTGACAAAAGGAGAATCAGAGGCAGAAGGACCGTTCCAAACGGATCGACATGGACAAGCGGATTTGCCGACAGCCGCCCCATCATCCTTGGTGTCGGATCACCAAGATAATCGGCAACAATACCATGTGCCAGCTCATGAAAAGTCACAGCAAAAAGGACCGGGATCCCCCATATGACAAGCTTGAGGCCCAAATCGAAAAGCCAGGCGAAACCAGAGTCAAAATGAAACAAGCCATCTCCAGAGTTATCGTATCGTGTCGACAGCGGATCCACTGTGGATCGGCTAAAACGAATCGACCCAGAACTGATTTTCCCGCTGCCAGTGCCCATCATTATACCCGAAAACACTCACCTGTTTCTCTGTCTGTCCGGATGTGTCCCATCTCATCCTTCCTGAAAGTCCATGGAAATTCATGATCTTCTTTATGGAATAAGCCGTCTGGGCAGATGTCTGAACCCCTTTGACCAGGGATGCGTCGATTATCTCGGCCGCATCGATGGCCTGAAGGGCAAACAGGTCGGGAAGATGGCCAAAGGTCTGATTGTATAATCGGATATCCGGATTTTCTACCGGGAGATCATTGGGCGAAAAAGCTCCCACGGCCTTGATTGTTCCAAGAATTGAGACATCGGGGATCGGGTCTCCTGTCATGAAAGTATCGTTTCCTATAATGAGCTGGTTCTGTATCCCCTTATAGGCAAGTTCCCTGAGAATCCTGGCATGGTGCCCCGATGAGTCGGGAATGAAAATGATCCGAAACGACGGAACAAAAAAGGATTTTTTGACATGACCGCCATCGGATGAAGAAAAGAGGACAAAGTGTTCACTCCTGTATCGAACCAGGTCCGGACTCAAAAAGGTGATCTCCGGGTTTTTCATCGAGTCTTTGTCGATTGCTATCGTCCGGCCAAAGGTTTTCATCGAATCGACCGCTGGCTGAATATCCGGAGCATCAGGATTGTAGGCAAGACCCTGGAGGTAATCCCCTCCCCCCTGGGAGAGCTTTCTTGAAAAAATTTTTTCAATAAAATGCCCATAGGGAACATCGGGATAAAGAGTCATGGCCGGATCTTTGGGAGCAATTGCCAGAACTTCCATTGCCGCCGCTTTTCCAATCATTGCAGGCATGGTTGCAACGCTTCTGATCCCCTTGAATGAAGATGGAGGGGACAGTGTTGGCGTAACGCAAACAAGACGGCCGGAATAAAGCCTCTTTTTCAGGATCATAAAGTCTTTCGGAAGAATCGGTCCGATACAGGAAACGATCCCTTCCTTGCGCTCAAGATCAGAAAAGCTTTTCAAGACTTGAGAACCTGAGTGGACAGTCTTGACAGAAGGAACCCATCGGTGAAAATGATGGGCGGAGTAAGCGGTGAAGACCCCCCTTAAAATGGAGCGAATATAGGGAGCGACAGGGTTTTTCACGAGATCCGGAATAATCACACCGACAGGACGCTGAGCGTTTGTAAAGTGAATCGCATCAAGCTGTTTCTGGGTCTTTTGAACCAGAGAAGATTCCGGGTAGTTCGCAAGAATGTGAATGTACTCCATTTCTGCCTGATCGCTATGCCCCGTCGATTCAAGTATTTGAGCTGACTTGAAAAGAGCAACATCCCCGGGGAAGCTCTCCGGAAAGCTCTCCCATATTTTTTGGGAATCGATGGAAGAGGTAACAGTCTCCATGATCATCGAAGTAATCAGTGACGCCATCCTGACCTGGTAATCGTGGCCCATTCCCGAACGAACAGTTGAAAAAAGGATAATCGAAGAAATGGGATCCGTCTTTGCAAGAATCGGTTCAAGAACATTGGTTGCCTGATAAATCCGGTTATCCCTGGCAAGATCCTTGTAGACAGGCAAAAGGTAGTGAACAGTTCCCAGATCGTTTTTGAGAACACTGTCGGCCATCCCGATGGAGTACATATATTCGGTCTTTTCGGACCGGGTACTCTGCGCCAGCACCTGTGATTTCAACAGGGGGAGCAGAAGGTTCAGGACAGAGGTGGCAAGCCCCATATGCCGATTCGCCTTCGCAAGGCCCAGATAGACACTCATGGGAACCCTGTTTTCCGGATAGTCCAAAAGGATATTTTCAAAAAGATTCTTCGCTTCGGGATACTTGCCATTGTGAAGAACATCCTGAGCCTTCTTGATTTCCATGGAAAGGGCAATATCGGAAACCTTCGGGAGGGGCTGGGTCGAAACACGGAATACCGGCACCTGGGGCATCGTTGAAGCGGGAACGCCCGTTTGGTCCTGTGGGTTGTCACCGGCATAAACAAAATGGGCAGGATCAAGAAACAGGCAAAGACACAAAAGCCCCGTTCCCCGCAACAAACGGAACTTACCTTTCTTCTCCCTGTTCCCGACTCTTTTTTTCAGGATCACAAATGGACCTTCTCTTCGTCTTTTTGAACTGGCTTGACTCGACTCTCCAGGCCCTGCTTTCCTTGGGAAAGCACGCCTGACGGATTCGCATCTCGTTGAAAGGGAGTAATAAAGACCAGGTTACATGAATGCAGCACTCTTTAGAGAGTACAGGAAGCTCGCACCGACAATCAAGAAAGGACACATGATTTTCCCGGAAAAACAGCCCAAATGGAGCACGATTTTGAAAAAATCCCTTAGTATTGGACACAAGCTTGTTTTTTTGTCAAAATCGTCATAAGTTAGGATACTGGTTCCATGGGGATCCATGCACTTCTTCATTTCTTCTTATTGGAGATCAACTTTCTTCAGCACAGGAAGGCGGTTCGGGATGTCAGCAAAAAAACTTTTAATCCTGCTTGTGGTCCTTTGTGGATTGATTGCCCCCGATTCCTTCAAAACAACCGGGAACTTTTTCTCTGTACCGGTTGCGAATGCATCCCCAATCACCTTTCTGACAAAGATGAAGGTTGGCCTGCATCGTGATCATATACGGATTGTTCTGGTCCTTGATGGCCCCGTCAAGAAAGAATCTGTTGCCTCTCAGAATGGCCAGGGGGTTATCTCCCTTGAGGGAGTCATGCCCTCCCCTTCCCTCAAAAAAAACTACCGGCTGAAAAACAGGTATTCAAAAAAACTGATCAGGGAAATCACTGTTGTCTATAAACCCGGACATCGAACGACGGTATTGGTTGTCATGGAATCTTCATCGCTGGGTGTTCCTCATACGTTCAACCTTTCATCACCTTCCCGGGTTGTGATCGATTACCCTGTTGGCAAAAACTCGGCGAAAACAAATCAGACAACTCCTCCCGCACGACGTCATTCCCGGAAGACTGCTCCTGAAAAAAAGAATTCTTCCTCCTCCGGAACACAATCATCACAATCCCCGGCAGTTCAGTCACACCCCGGAAACAATGGCAAGGTCTACGTCATTCCCGGAAAAAAGCTGAAGGAAAAAAAGAAAGAAACAGGAACCTCGCTGACTCCGCCGCCCGTGGCGGTTGAATCCGGTTATGAGCTTCCCGTCAAGGAGCACCGGATGAGGATCGTCCTTGACGCAGGGCATGGCGGAAAAGATTGCGGAACGACTTCCGTAAACGGGTATTGCGAAAAGGATCTCGTTCTCGACATCGTCCGAAGGCTGGGCATCCTCCTTTCACAGGATGGCCGTTTCCATGTTTTTTATACACGGACAGACGACTCCTTCATCTCCCTTAAAGACAGAACAAGAATCGCAAACCGGGACCATGGAGACCTTTTCCTCTCTATCCATGCAAATGCCGATCCGGACCCTTCGGTCCGGGGAATCCAGACCTATCTTCTGACACTTCATTCAAAAGACAAAAGGGCCATGGCTCTTGCAAAACGGGAAAATGCCTCTCTCGGAGCGGCAGGAGATCTTGGAGCGATATTGCTGACATTAAGGATCAACCACAAGAAAAAGCATTCCATGGAACTCGCATCTTCCCTCGACAATGCGCTCATTGGAACACTGAGCTCGCATTATTCGGGAATAAGAGATTTCGGGGTCAAGCATGCACCGTTCTATGTCATCATGGGAACATCAATGCCCGCCGTCCTCACAGAGGTCAACTTCCTTTCAAACAGGAAAGATGCGGCGCTCATGGCACAAGGGAGATACCGCCAACGTGTCGCAGAGGGCCTGTATAAAGGGATTGTTGACTATGACCGCTGGGTTCACCCTGAGAAGATCAACCGGCTTGCCCGAGCCAGCATCCATCAAACCGACTGACCTGCTCTCCGGCCAGTCGGTTCATGATTTTGGAATACGGAAGACCAATATGATATGATGACGAGTCTTGGTTGATGCGGCCTTTTTTTTAAAGGGCCAGCCAGATAAATTCATCGTCATGAATGTTTCAGGATAAAGGGGATCGCAATGGATGAGCCCGAAGAAATTGATCTTGACGAACTGGAGTTGCCTCTCCATATTCCAAGAAAGAATGGGCCGGATTGTCCTTTTTGCGGGGAGCCTACTCTTTCTGTGGATGGAGACTTCGTTTGTATTGACTGTAATGGCACCTGGTATGGACCCAATATAGGATAGCAGATTGTCAGGGACCGGTTTCCCGACCGGTCCTTCCTTCTTACCCCTATTTCCACAAAAAGCCCCCGTAGCTCAGGCGGACAGAGCAGAGGTTTCCTAAACCTTGTGTCGGGTGTTCGAGTCACCCCGGGGGCACCAACAAAAACCCAGCATACAAGCCAAATAATCACATTCCCATCAAATCAAATCATGACTCCCCATGACCTTCATTTGCCCCTTTTTGCCCCCTCAGCACGGCACCAGCACGGCAATAAAAGTAACGATAAATCACGCCAGTTGTTGATTCCATGGCATTCGTTTTTCTTGCCGTGCTGGTGCCGTGTTTTTTTGTCCTTTCTTCTCTCTTGTTGACTTTCGCTTTTGATAAGTTTAGCATAGTTTTTAATATATATGCGTTAAAAACAAACTTATATAATAAGTTTGTCGCAAAGTCCGAAAGAGTTCGACTATGATTGGAAAATCTATTCCGAATACTCGAAAGTCCTGTTCGAAAAGATCGCGCTGTTCAGGGCTAATGACGTACATGGAAAATCCGCAGGACGCTAATAAAGAAGAGAAGTGCATCTATTCAAATCATCGGGGATTCTTGAATGATGATCAGAAAAGTCGCATTGCAGAAATGATCGCTTTGTCAGAAGAAAGTCGTTCAGCAGATCCAATAGAACACATTGTTTTTTCCTGGCAAGAAGATGAAATCCCGACGGATGGAAACATCGAACGATTGATAGATGTCTTGCTTGAACAGACAAAAATGAAAGATCATCAAATCGTTTATTCACTGCATAAAGATACGGACAACGTGCATCTGCATGTCATGATCAACAGAGTGAATCCGGTCACTTGCCGAGCAAAACATATGGAATGGAAACTGAATGAAATCCTGAAAGTGGTTGCACTCATCGAGCATGAGCAGAACTGGAAGACAGAAACAAATGCGGTGTATAGAATTCTCGATGGAAAATTGAAAGATATGAGATCTCCGTCATCACCTGATCGGAAAAAAACGGTTAATGGTAAATTGAGAGATAACGAAATTCGTACCGGAGAGAAATCAGCGTTGCGTCAAGCACAAGAACAAGCGATCCCAATTTTGAAGTCTACAAAAGACTGGCAAAATCTTCATGAGCGTCTGGCAAAAATCGGAATGAAATACGAAAAAAAAGGGAGCGGTGCGCTGATTTTTGTCGGTGATGTTCCAGTCAAAGCGTCTGATGTTGGGAGCCCTTATACACTGTCAAAGATGCAGAAACGGTTGGGGGAATATCAGCCGCCAAGTACAAGTCTGAAAATAGCTCCGTCACTGGAAAAAGAACCGATCAATGACATTGCAAAAGACCTGGGCTGGCATGACTACAAGATTGCCAGAGAATCAAATAAAGCTGGTAGGAAAATAAAAAAAGAAGCTCTCGATAGTAACATCAGATCTGAACGTCAAGATCTTTTCTTGCGTCAACAGAAAGACCGTCAAGAAATCTTCAGAAATCGTCCATGGTCGGCAGGAAGAGATCTATTGAATGCGATGAGATCAACGGTTGCATTGAAACATGCGCAGGAAAAAGCGGAAATGATTGATCGACAAAAGATTCTGAGGAAAACGTTTCAAACAGAGAATCCGTCGTTGTTTCCATCTTTTGAAAATTGGTTACGTGTTACCAATGGAAAAGAATCGTCAGAATTGTATAGAAAAGCATTGGTGGCAGAAGTGCACGGACCAGGATCTGTCGCTGAAGCAATATCGGACATTCGCAACTATGATCCGGTTGTGATTAGAAAAGAAGTTCAATATAAGAACAAAAGCAACAGGCAGACGGATTTTGTCGATGTCGGGCCAAAGATAAAATTTCTGAACAGATCAGACGAGGCCGTCCTGGCAGGTCTTCAACTATGCCAACAGCGTTTTGGAAAGAATCTAACGCTGTACGGTAGCGAGGACTTCAAAAAGCAAGCAATTAAAATTGCAGTCGCAAACAGAATCACTATCGCAAACCCTGAACTTCAGGAGGAAATCTTCAAGTTAGAAGGTCAACGATTACGTCGAGAACGTTTAATTGATCCCTTTAGCAAACTTAATGAAACAGACGAAACAAAAAAACAAAGAAGAACGGTCAATGGTCCGGGATTTTGATGAAAAGACAAACGGAACCATCACGCATAATATCCCCTTTTGTCTCAGGACAGGTCAGATAGACATATATTCAACAAGGCTGGTTGGCGTCGGAATGGATTGATGATCTTCAATCAATCCATCAAGGTGAAAGGCGATTGCTTCCCTGATCGATGTTTCTGTTTCTTCAATCGTTGAGCCGGTGGCAATACAGCCGGGTAGATCTGGAACATATGCAGAATAATTAGACTCCATTTTTTCGATGACAACAGCATAACGCATTTTTACCTCTTATTTTTTCGATTTTAAGCCAGATTGTTTGAAGATGCTGTTCAATGTTCCTGGAGAAAGATCATCATTTTGTTTTCCGGCAACCGTGACCCGGCCAGGTTTGTGGGGGTGTTTAAATTGTCGATGGCTCCCCCTTGTTGCAACGAGAAACCATCCATCCTTTTTAAGGATATCAAGAACCTCAGAGACTTTCATGGAGATGAGAATACCATTCCATCCATCCTTTTTGCCAAGTCCTCGGCTTTCAAATGTGTGTACCGCTTTAACATCTGCAAGGTTTTATGCCCGGTGATCGAAGCGACCTCCATGACATTGAATCCTTTCTCAAAGAAGCGACTTGTAGCTTCATGCCGGAGGTCATGGAAGGTGAGGTCAACAAGGAACGAAGTATCCGGTTTCTCCTTCTTCTCTTTGCATTCCTTCTCATAAACGGCCCTGGCACGGGAGACTGCACGCCGCCAAGCCACAGCCACAGCATGGGAAGTGATCCCCCAAACTTTTCCGTCGATTCTCCGGAGAAGCCCCGACAGGATCCGGACAGCCTCCGATGAAAGAGGGACAACCCGCTTGTCTCCGTTTTTGGTTACGAGTAACGTCATCGTCCGCTTTTTGAGGTCCACCATGTCCCAGGTCATTCCAGAAATTTCAGATTGTCTCATTCCCGTTTCAATGGCAAACTGGACGATATCCGGGAGAACAGGAGATTCGGAAGCATCAATGATCTTCTCCATTTCCCCGGGCAGAAGCCGCCGATCACGGCCAGCGGGCATCTTTGGAGCCCGGATCTGTTGCACAGGATTGAGAAGCCCCGCCATTCCCCACTCTTTTACTGCGATGGTATATAAATGGGAGAGGATGGCAAGTTCGTGTCGAACAGTGTTCGGAGCGACTTCTTTTAAGCGTGCATCCCTATAAGCCGCAATGTCTTTCCCTTGAATAGAGGCAATGGACCGATTTGCCAATGGGGTTCGCTTCCAGATTCGGATCCTCATGGATTCCTGTACTGCCCCCTTCTTCGATGGGATAACTTCACGTTCGTAGCGGTCCAGCGCTTCAGAAAGCGTTGTACTCTCTGATTCCTGACGAGAAACAAAGACGCCCCGGACCATTTCCGATTCTTCGACTTTTGCCCACGCTTCGGCTTCAGCTTTTGTATCAAAAGTACGCGATAGGCGTTTGAACCCTTTTTTGTCGATCGTTGCTTCCCACGCGCCACTTCTTTTTCTGAAATAAGCCATCCTCCCCCCCTTCCATATTATGAAAAAAGAATATCATTTTCGGAGTCAGCACGGCAAGAGCACGGCAAAAGGCATTTTGTGGACATCAAAAACACTATTTTTTGGCTTAAATAAAGGGTTATTGTTTTTTAAATAAGAGGTTTCCGAAACCTTGTGTCGGGTGTTCGAGTCACCCCGGGGGCACCATCCTTTCCATAGCAAAACCCCATATCTGTAGCCATATAATGGCGATCCATTCGCTTCCTTGTGTGACCTATGGACCGATAGATTCAAGGAAGGGGACAATTCCGGCGATCATTACGCTTGCGACGACATTGCCGGTTCCCAGAACCCCGGCAATGGAAAGCTGTGACGCTCCCGCCGCTGTCGCTCCAAGCGAGGAGAGCTTGGCAAAGCATGGAGCGTTCCAGGCGAAAGCCTTTGACGGCACGATAAGCAGGAGAAGAAGGAAGATCCCTGTCGTCAGATGTCTAATGAAGGGGTTTCAACTCAACGAGGATGTTTCTTGTGGAGGTTCGAATACAAAAGAATTCCGCCAGCCAATGCGGAGAGGAATGATGACATAATGATGATGGTCGTTGCCGCGGGACTAAGGTTAAACATTTCCGCCCCCTTTCTCCAGAAGCATCAGTCCAATTCCGATCAAAAAAGTTACTCCAAGTATACCACCAAGAATAACGCCATAGTCAATTTTGGGGGGATTCGTAACGGTAACAAGTGGTTGAATAATAGCCGCAATGAAAACAGCAAGACCGGCGTTCAAAAGGAGCTTTCCAAGTTCGGTAAATGTTCCAGGTTTCATTTCAACAACTCCGTCAGATCTTCCTCTTCAGGGAAGTTACTGATACTTTCGTCTTTTAAAAGCTGCCACGTCAGATGCGTCAAGCTCAAAAAATTCAGTATTACGGACACGCTTTGAGTCAAACCGTTTAAAAATTTTTGTCACTCCAAAAATATCAACCAACAGTGGCATGGAATCGCAATCCAAGAGATCGGAGAACTTTGAGAACCGTTGCAAACTCGGGATTTCCTTCCTCCGAGAGGGCTTTGTAAAGGCTTTCGCGCCCAAGGCCCGTTTCACGGGCAATTTACGTCATTCCCTTGGCTCGGGCGATATCTCCAAGAGCGGAGGCGATGAGTGTCGGATCCCCTTCTTCGAGAGCCGCTTAACAAATATTTATAAAATAACAAAAAATTATTTAACGATACGGTTTGGCAAACCTTGTGTCGGGTGTTCGAGTCACCCCGGGGGCACCACCTTCCTTATTAAACAAACGCTCCATGATGGTCAAAAAGAATGACCCTGACGGCAGATTTCACTACATTCCCCGATAACCGAACGGACCATTGAAGTAGAAGGACACCGTTCCCATGGGAGTCACTGTCCGTGGGTAGTCAGACTGGTAGACCGGCAGCGCCACACCAGCTCCCCATGTGGCTGAAAACTTCTTGTCGTGGGGCCAGGTCACCTCCACTTCCGGAGCAGCCCAGAGAAAAGACCAAGGCGGAGCGTTTGCCGCTCCGAAAAACAAGTTCTGCCCGCTCTGTGACTCTCCGTAGACTTCCAGAATATAGCCGGCACCCCACTCCGTGTTGATCACATGCTCGAAAGCTCCTGAATAATAGAGAAGGTTTCCGTCGACCATGTGAAAATTCGATGTATTCACCGATGTGATGGAGTTGTTAAAGGTGTAGCCCACACCCACCGTCGAGGGGTTCTCCACAATGTCCCCAAATTGAAGATAGAACATGAAGGGTTTGACGTGCTTTCGGACCAGTAGCTGGATCGCTTCGTTGTAGGTCCCATTCCCCATCTGATCGGCGCCATAGTCCTGGGGATTCAGATTCTGGTATTGCCCTGAAGGAACCCAGAAATTGAAATCCAGCGCGATAGCCGGCCTGACCAGAGGCAGATAAACATCCTCGTCGGAGGTCAGTTGCCATTTGATTTCGAAGTGGGTATTCCCTGCGCCGAAATGACTGGCGGATGTTCCCTGGGGAGATATTGGCGGGCTCACATTATTCAGGATCAAAGGAATGTAGGTATCCAGTTCGAGATTGTGCCCCAGACCTATGGCCAACCTTACGGGATTATAGAGAGACGAGGATCCCGCACTGAGAAAGTCATAAGCAAAGACCGGTTCCAGATACCAGGATCCGATTGGCTCGATCTCGGCTGTTCCGGTGAAGAACGGCCCGCTCGTATTCGGTCCCCAAGGGAGAAAGGCCGGAGCCAGTGCCTGAAAACCCTTCGAGATATCCTCATCGGAGGAAAAGGGAAGAAGAAATCCTCCTGTTCCCGGATTAACCGGATTGGAGTCCGCAAATCCCCTAAAAGGGAGAGAAAAAAACAAAAAACAAGCCAGAAAGGCGCATAAAACGCGCACCATTAAAATGGACCTCACGGAAAAAACTCCTGATCTGTTTAAATGAAGCGTTCGTTGGATAACTACGGGTGAGGTTGTTCGAGTGTCACGTCATGCTTTTCCAGAAGCACGGCGAGGGCTCTGGATTGCTGTCCGTTGTGGATCAGGGCTTGAGCCAGGATCTTCTTGTAACCCTTCGGCCAGCGTCTCCGTGGCTCAATCAGGGAGAGAAGGGCCAGTGCCCGCCGGTATTCATGGTGGGCAATCAAAATACGGGCCTCATTCATGATATAGGGCTCATCGTTGTCGTCGTTCCTGAGAACACGGGCCTGTTCGAGGAATCCGACCGCTTTTTGATAGTGGCCTTCCTTGAATTCGATATAGGCCATATCGTTTAAAATAACCGGCTCCTTCGGATTGTCCCGGAGAGCTTTTTTCAGTTCATGATACGCCAGATCGAGCTGTCCCTCCCGAATCTCGGCATAGGCTTTCTTTTCATGGATATAGGCTCGAACACGGGGCTCGGTGACCGCGGCACATCCTGAAAAAAGGACGGCCATCGTTCCGAAGACCACAAAGTGTTTTAGGCAAATCAAAAAAGTCTCCCGCATCGGGATCTCCGCATCAATTTCAGTGGATATTTTTCTGATACCAGGCAGGATCCTCCGGTCAAAGCGCGATCTTCTACACCCTTTTGCCAAACTTCCTGGTGTAATAGGTCGCCGCAATGCCAAGAACTCCAAAATCGTCAATCAGGCCGAAGATCGGAATATGATCCGGAATAAAGTCGATGGGGGTCAAAAGATAAAAGAGCGCTCCATAAGCAACGACCTTATCGGGAGAAGCGATCTTTTTTGAACGGACGACCTTCCACAAAACAGTGATCCTCTCAGACCATTCTTCCCCGAGCTTCTTGAACGAAAAAACCTTTTTGGGATTCTCGTCGACCGTGATCCGTTTTTCCGTATAGGAGCCAATCTGAAGAAGGCAGGTGAGAATCTGGTCATGAGGGACTGTCTGATCGATTTTGAAGCCATAACGGAGCCCAAGATTCTGAATGGCTGCCTGATACTCATTCGAGGAGCCCTCGGACAAGATCTCCTTGACCACAGGCAATTCGGGATCCAGACGGTTTTCCGCAATCAGACGGTAACACGCATCACGAATCGCAGAGACATAGACCGCCGGCACGGGAGCCGGAGGCAACTTCTGCACCCATCGACGCAAAGTCATCCCTGAAACGCCAATGACCTTTCCAAGATCTTCTGGCGAGTATCCCGTCGCTGCCATCAGGCTTAACATTTGTGAAGTAATCATTCACCAATGTTAATAAAAATCATTTCTCCTTGTCAAATGATGTTCTCATTGCAAAAACCGCAATCGAATGGGCGAAAGAGGGTCTTGTTCTTTTTGGAGAGCCCGTAAAGTCCCTGAAGCTTAAGAGCCGGATTGATCGGGTTTTGGCCCTGATGGGCAAACGACTTCGGGAGAAAAGGCTGATCTTTCTAAAGGAGTCAAAGGTCATGAGAATCAACCGGATCAGGGTTCATGTTTCCGTGACATGCTCCCTTATATCCAGGGGAATAATCAAAAGAGGAAACTGGTTCAGGTTTCTGGCGATCATTTCGGCTGTCGACTCAAATCCTGGCCTCCATGCCGATTGCCCCAGCAAAACAAGACTTGGGCCGATTTCCTGACATCGCCTGATGAAGTGACTTTCCCATTTCTGTGGAGAAACTTCCGACAGGAAAACCCCGCCAAACGAACGTGTCAGATCGACAAGCACCTGGGAGTGAAGCCCTTCGTCAGCCTCTTTTCGAACGTAGAGAATCTTCAGTTCAAGACTCAGGCGATCTGAAAGGACTGCTCCCCTTCGAACAAGCGCTGCATCTTCCGGCCGGTCAGAAACCCCGACAAGAACGCATCCTCCCCTGCCCCGCTGGATCACCCGGCCACGAGAACCCTCTGAAACACACTTCATTGCCAACTCTCGCAAGGCCGTGAGATTATTTTTTGTAAAGAAATTCCTGAGGGCTTCCTCCACCTTCTGGAGAGGATAGACCTTGCCTTCCATCAGGCGTGCCTGAAGCGCTTCGGCTGTCAGGTCAACCAGAACAATCTCGTCTGCCATCAGAACGATGCTGTCCGGCACAGTTTCATGAACGCGTATCCCCGTCTGGAACTCGATGAGGTCATTGAGGCTCTCAAGATGCTGGACATTCAGTGTGGAAAAAACATCGATCCCTTCCTCAAGGAGCCGGATAACATCCTCATAACGTTTTTTGTTCCGGAACTCCGGGGGATTGCTGTGGGCCAGCTCATCAACAAGAACAAGGCGGGGTTTCATGGCAAGGATTGCATCCATATCCATCTCGCCAAGAACCAGACCATGATAGGAAACCATTTTTCTGGGGATCGTCCTAAGACCTTCCGACATCTGCTCGGTTTCCTGCCGGCGGTGCGTTTCAAGATAGCCGACAACCACATCCGTCCCGTTTTCCTGACGTTCATGCGCCACCTGCAGCATCCTGTAAGTTTTCCCGATACCGGCGGCTGCCCCAAGAAACAGGGTCAGGCGTCCCCTGGATCCTGAAGAGGAAAGAGGGCTGGAGGGCGGCTCCTCCACAGGATCTCTTTGCTGAAGCTCCCCAAGCGTCGGAATAAGATGGATCTCGACATCGATCCTGGAAAAATATCTGAGAACAGACCTGACCAGGGACTTTCTCCATGGACGTTGTGTTCCTGCATGGCCCATGACCAGTCTGGTCGTTTTTGTCCGCTGTATAAACCGCCACAATGTCCACCCCGGATTCCTGGTCCAGAGAATGGAAAACTTGCCTCCAGCCTTCCGGGCCTCCTGATGGAACATCTCAAGAACCTCGGGATCGAGTGGTGACCGGGTTCCAAAAAGAGAAATCGTCCTGAGGTGAAGGACAAGAAGCTCCCCCCCCATCCGTCTTGAGAGATTTCCGGCATAACCCAAAAGCCTTGAAAGGGATGGCGTATGCTCTGAAACCAAAACCGTGATTCTCTCGTAGACACCTTTTTTCCCTCCCTGTCGCGTCAGCTGGACATCAAGGACTCTTGCCATGAAGGCCAGAGTCATTTCCCGGAGCTTGACCAGATTGCTTTCCCTGAAAGGGCCTTTCAGGGCCCTCTCAATCTGCTCCTGCGGAAAGACGTTCCCCTGCTTGATCCGGAGTATAAGCTCCGATGGAGGAAGATCGACCACGACAACCTCATCGGCCCGCTTGATAAAATCCAGTGGAACGATTTCCTTGACAGGAAATCCGAGAATCCCCTCGGCCGCTTCAGAAAGATCCTGGACATGCATTGAGTTCAGCGTGGTCACAACGCTGATTCCCGCTTCAAGAATCTCTTCGATGTCCTCCCAGCGTTTCTGGTGTCTTGATCCCGACACATTCCCGTGGGCCAGCTCATCGACAAAAACGGTGGCTGGATGTCTCCCGAGAATGGCATCCAGATCCATCTCGGGAAACCAATCCGATCCGACATTCATTTTGACCGGGGAGATAGTTTCAAACATCTCCAGCATTTTCACGACGTCGGAGCGCAGATTCTCCTCGCTCCAGCCTATAACGACATCAACCCCGCGGTCTTTGAGCGCCCGAAGATCCAGGAGGGCCCGCCTTGTTTTCCCTGTTCCGGGAGCCCATCCAAGGTAAATCTTAAGGCGGCCCTTTCCCATCTTGAGAATTGTTCCCAAAAACGGATCGAATCTTGAAAAATCCTCAAGCTTTTCGTTCAAGGGGTGCCTCCCGGAAAACCTCTGTCTTCTTCCTGTTATCCTGCGGACAATATTTTAATATTTTTCGAAGAATAACATACAAAATTCCGATTTGATCATGGCCATTTGGCCAATGGTTTCCAAAAACGCGGCAGGATACCATTCCCGGTGCGGTCGGGATTTTGGCGATCACATCATCTTAAAAGGATCTCCCTCCGGATGTCTCGCATGAGACACGTCCGGGAGGGGAAGAAATCGGAGAATGCGAAATGAAATGGTTGGTTATGGCTGGCCGGAGTCAACAATGGATCTTCTCAGCAATGAAACTCTCTGTCGGGGTCCTGTTTTCCCTGACAGGCATTTTCTTTGGACAAACCTTTGCCGCATCCATGGACGACGAACGGTTCGGGTTAACGGGGAAAGCCTCAAAAGTGCTGGGAGGTGTCGTTACACAAATCAGAGGAGGGCTGAACGGTCAGACGTCCTTTTTGATGGACCTTGTCCCGGTCAGCAAGCAGGGACATCCTTTTTGCCAAAAGCTTTCAGGCCATCTCGTCACCATTTTCAAGAACCGGTTCATGCAGTCCAGAAGGGAACACAGCGCATTTGTCGTCATGGAGGATCCGGTGGCTCATCCATCCCCTCACCTTTCGGTCGGGGACTGCCTGACAGTCAAGGCCCGGAAGGTCATCCCCATCTGGGGGAACACGACACACAACACGGACCACCGGATCCGGATCCTATCCATCGGGAAACATGCGAAGAAAGAATTCTTCCAGGCCTTTTTTATCAGGCTCTGGAGAAAACACCCGGCGTGGCCGTCTGCTGGAGTTTTTTCACACAGATAAAAGAACGTTTTTCGGTCGGAAGGAGGGGCCAATTGGCCGATCGGCCAATTGTACTGTTTCTCGCCCGGGTCTATAGATAGGGCTGGTTATTTTTCACACAAACATTCTTTTGGGGAACATTGATGAAAAAAAAGGTAATGCCAGATTACGGAATTTACATGGAAGCAATCATCCAGTCACTT
>JAKBPM010000015.1 GCA_021829515.1 Nitrospirota bacterium
CTGGTATCAGGTCCGGAGGAAAGCAAGGGGCAGATCGACCTTCTGGATTATGCCGATCGCGACTACAAGATCTGGGTTTATTAATGATTCCCTTGCCGAAGTATTCCTGACACGGATGTTTCTACCGCTGTCGGCTTGTTGTAAAAGGCTCTTCTTTTCCGGAATCTTTCCATTTCTGCCTGGATGATTGGCTCACCGTCAAACGATGTGGAGCAAGCCATGAGACAGGTAATATGTTTTTGCATGGGTGAAGGGATCGATTTAAATGATTGAAAAGGCCAGACATATATTTCCGGGACTTTTACTGACCGGAGCCATCGCCCTTTTGGCGAAGCTGATTTCTTCAATAGGCTTTTTGAAGGAGCATCTGCCTCTGGGTCCGGTTATGCTGGCCATTCTTCTCGGGATTGCCGTGAGGAATCTTGTGCCTGTCCACGGGGTTTTTGAAGGGGGAATCCGATTTTCATTCAGACAGGTTCTTCGCCTGGGCGTTGCAGGGCTTGGTTTTGCGCTGACGTTTGGAGAGATTGTCTCGGTAGGCGTCAAGGGATTCTTGCTGGACACACTGGTCATTATTGGAACCTATCTGTTCGCAAGGCTTCTCGTCCGGCCACTTGGTCTCAGTCAGGAGATCTCATGGCTTTTGGCAACCGGTACCGCGATTTGTGGTGCTTCGGCGGTCGCCGCGGCAAACTCAGTGGTCAAGGCGAAGGATGAGGAAGTCGCTTTTGCCGTGACCACCGTGACGTTTTTTGGCACCTTGTCGATGTTCCTTTTCCCGGCCATCGAGCATTGGATGGGGTTCCCGCTTGATGTCTACGGAGCCTGGGCCGGTTCTTCGATTCATGAAGTTGCCCAGGTGATCGGTGCAACGGTCAATGTTTCTCCTTCCTCCCTTGCTCTTGGCACCATTCTGAAGCTGACCCGGGTTGTCTTTCTTCTGCCGGTGATCATTCTTCTCGAGTTCTGGATTTTAAAAGGAAGACGCGAAAGAGGCATCGCGAACAGAAAGGAGCATTTCCCCTGGTTTGTCGTTGCTTTTGCGGTGGTTGTCGGAATCAACTCAATGCATCTTCTCTCTCCTTCCATGACTGGTGTCTTCAATAACATCGACAGTATCCTTCTGGCGGTTGCCATGGCGGGACTTGGACTTGAAACGAGACTTTCAAAGGTTTTTCATGTCGGGGTCGCCCCGGTCAAGGCCGGGGTGGCACTATGGATCTTTGTCAGCGTTCTGGGGTTTGTCCTGTCCTGGGCATTTTATGGAGGCCATTCGATCTGAGCCCACGGACCGGTCCGTTAAATGAGTACTCTGCTGCGTTTCTTGATTATTTCCGGGTCGATGAACTGTTGTTGCCAACCATTGCCCGAAGTCTGAGGAGTCCTTCCGTTACGATCAGGTCGTCCGGAAGGAAGGGGCCTTCGAGGAGGACTTCCCTGCCATTCTGGGCCACCTTCCGGACATTCAGACGAATATAGCCTGTCCCCCTTTTGACAAAGACCTGCAGTGTTCCTGCCTGATTCTGGAAAAGGGCTTCTTTGGGGACGATATAGCCCGTTTGGGGCAGGTCGGGGACGATCTGCACCGAGACCCAAAGGTCTGGCCGGAAGCGATGTCTTGGGTTTTTAAGGGAAATCCTGATGGGAATAGTCCTTGTCAGTGGATCGGCCATGGGAAAAACCCTGGTTATGACCGCCGGAATAGTCTCAAAAGGAGGGTGGAGGGTCCGGATCGACACAGGAAGCCCGACCGTTATACCTCTTTCCTGTCCCGGGTACAGATAGGCATCGACCCACAGATGTGACAGGTCCGATATCTCGAACAGCCAATCCCCCTGATGAACCTGATTGCCTTCGATTTCTCCTGTTTTGATGATGGTTCCGGCAATGGTTGCCCGCACTTCATACCGGTCGGAGGGCTTGTGGGTTTTGATCAGGCGGTCGATTTCATTTTGTGACGCCCCAAGGGTTCGAAGTTTGGAAAGTGCAAGCGAAAGGAGGTCCCTGTTTCCCGAAGCGTTCATCCGGTGACTTTCCAGAACACTGACGGCTTCAGCCTCAGCGGTCTGGAACTGTCTGCTGCGCAGGACGGCCAGAAGTTGGCCTTTTGAGACGGTGTCTCCGGGGAAGGCCTTGATCGAGATGGTCGAAAGCGCACTGACTCTCGACATGACTCTCCGGTAATGGACAGGGTCAAAGGTAATCCGTCCGGGGATTATGACCTCCTGGGAGAGACGACCCTTTTTGATGGGGACTGTTTTGACGAAATCATCCGGATTGGCTTCTTTCTGCGAGACTTCGGCCTTTGACCGGTTTTCCTGATGCTTGCTGCAGCCGGCAAGAATGATCGTCGAACATAAAAGAGTTCCAGAACAAAAGACCGCCAGGGCCCGGAATGGTATGCTCAAATCAGATCTGGACATCATTTAGTTTAATCCTTTTTGGGGAGATACTGTTTTTTGAAAAAGGGAAAGTGCTGCCGGGATGAGGAAAACAGACGAAAAAAAGGATCCGGCAAGACCTCCTAGAACGGCCACTGCCAGTGGCCGTTCCATATCAAGCCCCGCCCCTCCACCGAGTGCCAGCGGCAAAAGGGCTGCTGCATTGGCAAGGTGGGTCATGACAATGGGCAGAAATCGGTCAGAGAGCGCTTCTTTCAGCTTCTCCCTGGGGGAGCCCGTTGCTGAGTCAAAGCGGTTTGCCACAAGGAATCCGTTTTCTGCAGACAGTCCCACCACGAGAATCAGGCCGACAAATGAAGAAATATTGAGCGTTCTTCCGGAAATGGTCAGTGCTGCTATTCCGGCGAGTACTGAAAAGGCGATTCCTGCGGTCAGGACAAGAGGTGCGGTCCATTTTCCGAACATCCCGTAGAGAATGGTCACAATGAGAAGAACCGAGCCCAGAAGGGCTTCTCCCAGTGTCCGGAAGCTTTTTTGTTCCTGCTTGTATGCACCGGAGTAAGTGACCCACGAGGATTTCGGGAGAGTGAGGGAGGAGATGCGTGTCTTGATCGCTTTGATCACTCCGCCCAGATTTCCATGATCCAGACGTCCTTCTATCCGGAGGATCGGGGAGAGGTTCTTGTCCTCCTCCTCAATGGCGGGGGGAGTATTGGCGAATGTGACTACCTGGGAGAGTGGTATCAGGGAGCCGTCGGACTGGGTCATCGGGAGGTGGGAGAGGGGAATCAGCCCATTTCTGTACTGGGAAGGGTAGAGAACCCTGACAGGAAGCGGTCCCTTGGGAGAAAGGACGGTTGTTGCGTTGATTCCCATGAGGTCTTCTCTTGTCTGTGTGATGATGGATTCCGGTGTCAGTCCCGAAAGTGCGGCAAGGGGAGCGATCACGTGGCCGTCAAGGGTGTCTCCCATGGGACGGACGGACAGGTGGACATCGACAAGCCCTGGGATCCCGTCAAGACTGTGCTGGATCATGCTGGCTGTCCTCAAAAGGTCTTTTCTGTTGGGACCATGGACTTCAATCACCACCGGAGCTGAAACACCGATCAGGTCACCGAGGCTGTCCTCCATGACCTGGGAGTAGTCCGTGTCCAGCTCGGGTTCATTTTTTTGAACCCATGGCCTGAGTTCCCGGATCAGAGTGAAGGTTGATTTCGGGTGGTTCCCGGAAAGCCTGATCACGAAATCGCCCTTGTTGGGTTCGGTGATGTAAAACCCCATCTCCGTTCCAAGCCTTCTTGTCGTGTCGATGACACCCGGAAGGCTTCGGATATGATTTTCAACCCGGAGGACTGCCCGGTCCATGTCGTTGATGGAGCTTCCCACCGGGGCATGAAAGTCCAGGGTGAAGGAGCCCTCGTCCATTCTGGCCATGAAATTCGTTTTGATGTGGGTTAGAGGCAAAAGCAGAAAGGCAAACAGAATGGCTCCGCTCCCCAGAATGAGCGGTGGAGAGAGACGTGTCAGCATCCTGGTCGAGATCGCTTCCGGCATCTCGCTTTCCTGCTGGATGAATGCCGGAGTCACAAAAGTATTGACCAGAAGAGAAACGCCCAAAAGCGTTACGAAGGAGATGGCCAATGGCTTGAAGAAGGCGCCTACGAGCCCATTCATGCCAAAAAGGGGAACGAGGGCGAGAATGGTGATCAGCCCTGAAAGAATAAACGGGATCAGGAGGCCTCTCATTCTGAGAGCGTGTCTTCCCCCTTCGATGATGACGATAAAGTCGTCGATGACAAGTCCAACTCCGGCAGCAATCCCTCCAAGGATCATGAGGTTCAATGTTTCACCAAGGAGTCCGAGAATGCCCGCGGAAATAAACAGGATTGCAGGAAGAAGTGCTCCCATCAGGAGAATGGGTGAGACTCGCCTGAGAATCAGGATGACGATGGCCATCGCGCCGGCGAGGCCGATGGCAAGAGCCCACAGGACGTGCCGGATGGCATCGTGAACAAGTTCTCCCTGATCGTACACGATGGCCGGGGTGCATCCCTTCGGGAGAAGCCTCTTAAACTCGTCCATATGTGAAAGCAGGGCTCTCTGAATGGTCAGGGCGTTGCCTCCATGGGCACGGTAGATGAGAAGGAGGACTGCGGGGGATCCATTGGCGCTGATCCTGATCGTTTCGTCGGAAGGTCTGACTCCACGGTGAACCGTTGCCAGAAGGTCGATCGGAAGAGGGACTCCTGAGGGTGATGGGAGGAAGATCCTGCTGATCGCCGATGTTCCGGTCATTGTGTTGTCAATCTGGACTGTCTTGAGGCGGTGGTTCTCGGTTCTTGGTCCAATGACACCGATTTTGTTCTGGGTGGATAGTGCGCCGACAACATCCGAAAATGTCCGGTGAGCTCCGGCGAGCTTGTATGGATCAACCTCGACATGGATCTCCGGATTTTTGCCTCCGGCAATTTCGGATTTCCAGACTCCCGGAAGGTTTGAGATATAAGGGATCAGTCTGGTCTTTGCAATCCTTGTGATATGGGGCAGGTTGTTGGAGGTTGAAGAAAGCGCCACTGTGAGGACAGGCGTATCGGAAGGATACATCCTGATTGCCTGGATACTGGTTCCGGGAGGAAGATCTCCCCGGATGCGTTCAATAGCCTGTGCTACCCGCGGCAATGCCAGAGACATTTGTTCATTCCAGGAAAATCGGAGAAAGAACTCGGCGGATCCTTGCATCGTTCGGGAGTTGAGTTCCCGGACGCCTTGCACGCCCCTCAGGGTAATTCCCACAGGTCTTGTGATCCGGCTTTCCATTTCGGCAAAGGGGATATTGGGAGATCGTACAATGACAGAGACTCTGGGAAAATCAATGGATGGGTACAAGGTCATGGGAAGATTCCATGCCTTGACCGCTCCTAGAATAGAGAGCACGATTGTCAAGAGGAGAGAAAATCCCCTGTATTTTTTGATGAGTGTCATGGCAGGTATCTGATTTGGAGATTGGGACAAATGGTACTCCTAGGATGAATTGATCAGGAAACTTCTGGATTTTCCTCAATATCACCCATCCCGCGGATGAGCTCCCCCTGAGCCTAACATATTTTTTCTGGTAAGACTTCTGGGGTTGTTACAGGTCAGGACTCGGTTGATTGTCTGTCATGGGGATCTTTCTCATTCACTGGATTCCTTTGAAATGCTTCGTTCGTATGGTTCCATGACCGCCGCATCTTCCCTCGGAGCTCCGAAGGTCTTTCGGTGCAGAGTTTCGGAGGATTCCTTTCGAAAAGGTAATGCAGGCGGGCCATGGCAGGAATGCTCGCTTCGCCATGCTCATCCGGAACAAGCCCTCCAGCAGAAAGTCTGAAGCCCCTGGGTGCGATCCAAATATCTGAACGCAGTCAGAACCTGCAGGGTAAAAAAAAGTAGAATTCCCAGATCTGTAGCCTTTTTTAGCCATTTTTGTTTCTGAAGGTTTAGTTTGAACTTTAAACCAGATCATTCATTAGGGCGCGAGGTGATAACGAGAAGATTTGCAAGACAGCTTGGTCGCATAAAAAGGCATCCAGGATCGTTCCATGGACCACGACTCGCGGCAAAAATGGCCCTAAAGTGCCTTGGCAGCGTTCGCGCAAAAAGAAAAGAGCCTCCTAATGAATAATCTGGGTTTAAGTGACCTGGCAGTCAATGAGATGAGTCACCCTTTTCGATGGAAGCTGAGAGGCCTTTGAATATGTGGAAAGAAATCAAATCATCGGCTTTAAGGTTGTTCGACAGTTTTCATAAGCATAACGTATTTACTCTTTCTGCTGCTTTGGCTTTTTACACTGCCCTGTCTTTAGCTCCGTTGTTATTGATTACCCTTTCTGCCATTAGTATTTTAGGCGAAAAATCACAGACCCATTTTCTCAATCAGCTACGCACTGTGTTCGGCGATCAAGCTACCGCTGCTATCGCAATCATTGTAAAGAGCGCTCATCAGCGTCCGCATCTGGGAGGAATGGCAGGGGTTGTCGGAATTCTCATTTTATTTTTTTCGGCCAGCAGTGTGTTTGCACAACTGGAGTTTTCCTTAAACACTATTTTTGAAAGCAGTTCTTTAATCAAGCCCGGCCTCTGGTCTCTCATACGAAGGCGCCTCTTGTCTATCGGAATGGTTATTTCATTTGGTTTCTTAGCTCTCGTCTCATTAATAATGAGCGCGATGCTCTCTTATATCTTGACGAATGAAACTCAAGTTTGGCAACAGGTCAATCTCGTAGTCACTTTGATCGTTTTTTCTGCCTCTTTTGCCCTGTTGTTTAAATTTTTACCCGCTGCCCGAATGACCTGGACGAACTGTTTTATCGGCGGAACCATTACTGCTTTGCTGTTTTCTGTTGGCAAGAACCTGATTGGGTTTTATTTAGGCCACAGCGCAGTCGGTTCCGCTTATGGCGCTGCAGGGTCACTCGTTGTGCTGCTAAGCTGGGTCTTTTACTCTTCGGTTATTGTATTTGTGGGAGCGGAAATAACGAACTTAGTCACTCTCAAGCAATCCCCAACCAAACGACCAGACAACAAATAATACCAATGAACATAGGCTTTTGGAGATTTGGTCGTAGCCGAGAAATGCTGGCGAGGAGGAGTTTACTCGTTCATCACAATTAGGAAGCCCTATTCGATCCTTCGATAGATGCCAGAAAGTGATTTGCCAAAGGATGGGACTTCCACGCCCGAGTGCGATTTTTCTCCTGATTGGCAAAGGGTTGGAAGAATAGATTGGAAATCATGTTGAATTTCGCTGGAAAGCATTGGTACTCGGGAGGGGAATCGAACCCCTATGACCGTAAGGTCGGCGGATTTTGAGTCCTGTTTTTGGCAAGGACAGCAGAGGGCTTATTCTCTAAAACCCTTTATTTAAGGCATTTCTATGTTTCTTCCCATTACGGGATGTTACAAGGTTTTCATTTCGAAAACGGCAAGAAAACGGCAAAAAAATCCCCCGGAATACATTGCATTACAAGGTGTTTCACCAAGGCTCGACAATCGTGGTACTCATGTTCAGCGATGTATTTGTCGAAGGCGATTTTGTACCGGACCGCCGCTTTTCGGGAGTCGGTGACGACCATCGCTTTGGCTTTCCCTCCGATTTTGGGAAGCACCTTTTCCCGGAAATGCTCGATGATAATCGCCACCTTCTGGGCGATATTGTGGGGATGAAGCCGTAGATAACGTCCAAGGGCCTTGGAGGCTTTGTCAAGGGGAAGTTCTTTGTCTTCCTTTCCGGTATGGGCCAGTTTGTAGAAGGCTTTATAACTCACATAGTTTTGGAGAACATCGAGGATAAACCCTTCTTCAATCGCCTGGCGCATGGAGTAGACATGAAATGGTTCCGGTTTTCCGTCCGGTCCGGGACAGCCGAAGATCTCAAGGGTCTTGGCTTTGGGTGTGGCAGTGAAGGCAAAGGTGGAAAGATTCTCCGGACGCTTTCGGGAGGCCATGATCCGGTTGACGACATCCTCTGATGTGAGTTCTTCTTCCGGATCCGTCTCTTCACCCTCGCTCGAAGAGAGAACAGCCTGAAGCTTCTGGGCGGCCGATCCGGTCTGGGAGGAATGGGCCTCGTCGATAATCAGGGCGAATCGGCGTTTGGAGAGGTCTCCAACTTTCTCCATCACGAACGGGAACTTCTGAAGGGTGGTGATGATGATGGGCTTCCCTTCTGACAAGGCCTGGGCCAGTTGTCCGGAATTCTCGTCGATCTTCTGGACGACCCCTTCCTTGTGCTCAAACTGGTAGATCGTTTCCTGGAGTTGCTTATCCAGAACCTTCCGGTCGGTGATCACCACGACGGAGTCGAAGACCTTATCCCCTCTCTCGTTGTGGAGCGAGGCCATCCGGTGGGCGACCCACCCGATGGTGTTGGATTTCCCGGATCCGGCCGAATGCTGTATGAGATAGGAATGGCCCACCCCTTCCTTTTTGGCCGCACCTACCAGCAGCCGGACCGCTTCCCATTGATGGTAGCGGGGAAAGATCAGAGTTTCCTGGATCTTCTTCTTTCCCTCGGATTCAGTTTCCTTTTTCTCTATGGTGAGGAAATTTCCCAGAATATCGAGCCAGTTGTCTCGCTGCCAGATCTTCTCCCAGAGATAGGAAGTGGCATAGCCGAGAGGGTTGGGAGGATTCCCCGCTCCCTCGTCGTGGCCCTGGTTGAAGGGAAGGAACCGGGTATGAGCCCCTTCTAGTCGGGTCGTAATAAAGACCTCATCTGTAGAGACGGCAAAATGAACCAATGCCCGTGTCTTGAAGGCCAACAAAGGTTCATTCTCTTTGGCGACAGGATCCCTTGGAAGCCGGTCTTTTTGATATTGCCGGATGGCATCCCGGATGTTCTGGGTCAGATCGGTCTTGAGTTCGGCGGTGGCCACCGGAAGGCCGTTTACGAAAAGTCCCAGGTCAAGAGAGTTCTGGTTATGCCGGGAATAATGGAGTTGACGGACAACGGTCAGTCGATTGGATGCATAGTGGGTCCATAGGAGCGGATTGGCATCGTGGGCGGGACGGAACTGGCAGAGAGAGAATCTTGCATCCCGGTCCTTGAATCCATGCCGCAAAAGAAAGAGGGTTCCGTGCCTGTCGAGCTGTTCGGCGACTCTTTTTAGAAACATGGATTCGGAGTGACTGTTGTGCCAACGGACAAACTTGGCCCATTCACTGGGTTGGGTTTCCTTGACGAAATCCAGGAGGTCTTCGGGATAGAGAGCCAGTTCTTTGTCGTATTTGGTGTCGGATCCTTCCTTCCAGCCATGGGTCCCCAGGTATTCGACGAGTTCCTTCTCGAAGACGTTTTCCTTGTGGACCTGGTGGAGGTCGGTCATAGGCGGGGGGGCTCCCGGTGAAGTGTATTGTGTCGACGCCGATCGTTTTCTTCCATGAAATCTTTGAAGTCCGATTCCTCCATGTCGTTCCAGGAACCAGCGAAGGAAAGAACGCTGTTTCGGGGATCCTCCCGAAAACCCCTGAGAAGATCCAGAACTTCCTGGAGTCGCTCCCCAGGAATCTTGTCAATCATTTCCAAGATCCGGGATCTCAGGAAATCCTCAGGCATACATCAGCCGTCCCTTGGGCTCGGGGATCGGTCGACCCAGTTCCCGGGCGGTTTGGATCCATTCTCCGATCACGACTTCTGCGTTTGCCACTGCTTCCTGGTAGGTGGCTCCGTCGGACATGCATCCCGGAAGTTCCGGTACCTCGACGATGTAGGACTGATCCTCCAAACTCCAGTAGATGATGAGTTCATAGCGAATCGGCATCATTTCCTCCCAGTTTGTGCCGGACGATGACCATCCGGATCTGTTTGACCTGATAAGCCTTGGCTTGGCCACCCCGAGGCTGGATATTCAGAATTTCCGGAATGCCGTCTCGGGTAAAGATGTGATGATCTCCACGAATTCGTTGTTCGAACCCCAATGATACCAGCAGGCGACATAGGCTGTCGAAAGGGATGTTGTTGTCGGATCGTCCGGAAAGAATCCGGGCCAGTATCTTGGTTTGCTCACCCATGGGCGATTTCCCGTTTCTTAAATCCCGAAGGAACGACCTCCCGCACATCGATCTTTCCTGTCACAGCTGCCGTGATCAGGGAGGAACGATATCCTTTCAGAAGTTCGATGAACTTTCGGGCTTCTGAAAGGAGGGTATTGATACGGGAGGTTTGGTGGTCGAGGAAGGAAATGATTAGATTTTGTTCCTTCTCAGGGGGGAGAGCAATCATAACCTCTTTAAGTGATTCGCGGTTGATTTTCGGCATTGCCACTCGTTCTGATTCCAAAACCGCGAGAGCTGAGAAAGGTTCTGACAAGATAAACCAATATAAGAAATTATTTTTCAACCCATTCTGAGAGTGAAGGGGATACATATCTGCACTGCATAGACAATCTTGTGGGGCAATACAGACCTTCCTAAGGGCTGGACGGATCTTACTATAAATAATGTCTCCAGATTTACAAAAATATTTCCCACTTTCAGCACTTTGCTCTGAAGCTGTTTCAAGATCCAATAATCGACCTGAACCAGATTCAATATGGTTTGGCGCTATTAAAATCATTGATGAATATTGTCCCTCTTCAGGATTAACTTGGCCTTCAGAGATACTCACACAACGTTGTAATTTCATTACCTCCCAATGCTCCGGCACCTCACCTAGCCATTCCACTCCGGAATCCTTCATTTTCACCGTTGGATCCAGCCCTTTGGTGACCGCATGGGAGATCAAGGCTTGCCGGTATTCTTGAAGAAGAGAGATCAGGCGTTCTTTCTCAGAAATGAGGTTGTCGATACGGGAGGTTTCCTGGTCGAGGAAGGAGACAATAGATTTTTGTTCTGATTGATGGGGGAGTGCAAAGATCAGATTCTCAATTGAATACTTTCCCAAGGCGTAACGAGTCATTCCAGTGGCTTCGACTTCGAATGCGGATCGAACAAAAATGCTTTGGAGCAGATAGTGTAAGAATTCACCCTCAGCCACAATTGGACGAAGGATTGCCAAGTGATATCCGCAGACCAGTCCAAAAATATCCTCCTCCACCAAAGCTGGAATGCCGATATCTGAAGGGTCTTCCGAATCTTTGGTGATAACGACATCGTTTTTCTGAAGAGATAGCCGTTTGATCTGTGAATCACTTGCGGTTGCAGACATGAATTCGATCTTTGAAGTAATGTGCGTGTTGTTATACACATCGAGATAGTTGCAGAGCCTCACAATCTTTTGCCCTTCGACCGTGTGCTTGTCTACGTTACTCAACCGGACATCTGCAATATGCTTCAGTCGCTTCACCTCCCAATGCTCCGGTACCTTTCCGATCCACTTAACGCCAGTCTCTTTGTATCTCGGGTAGGGTTTGTGTGTCATTGGGCAGTCCATCCGATTTCCCGGAGCAAAAGGCCGACAAGGTTGACCGCGCATTCCGCATCTTCTTCGATGATTGATCGTAATGAAGAACCTTTTGTGACTTGTCGCTCCTGTTCGGACGATTTTCCTCGCGGGTGAAGACGATTGATGATTGAAGCCGACCATTTAGCAAGGACTTTGTCATTGGGTATTAGGTCGATGATCTTGGCTAGGTCCTTTCCGTGTGCTTGTTGTCCAATCCATGTGGAAAGAATGGTTCTTGTGGTTTCTCGAGCCACGTCCACGGTTGGAGTCGCCTGTTGCCGGTGAATAGCGTCGACCAGAGCATCCAGGGCCTTCTGCACAGGTATGACATTGATTATTTTTCCGACCTTATCGGTTATCACACCTGCAAGCTCTGGAACGACACCGAGGAGAGAGTTCGCACAAAGAGTTATGAGGACATGCCCGATGGTGATTTTCTCTACCCCAACGATCCGCCATTTTGTTTCGAAGCCATCCCTTCCAACATGGATACTGTGGCCAATGATTTTTTCTGGATTTGTATCGGGTTTCCATGGTTCGTAAGAGGCTTCAGGCTTCAGGTTTCCCCAGTTATACGCATGACCGCTATCCACTTTTACCTGATCCCATTTGTGTGCGTCCTTTCTGCCAACATATAACCGTCCCCGTCTAATGCGTGTCACAGGGTCGAAGTTGTCTTCCCGAAAAACCACATCATTCATACCGAGGGTTACCATGCTGGTGGCGAAAGGACATGAGGCAGGGCTGATGACTGGTTGTGGCTGGATCGTGCGAACGGCATGTCCGCTACCTTCATAGAAGACATCATTCCAAAGCGCCAACCTTTCTAACATCCTGGTACCTCCTCAATCCATCTCAATCCATTCCACCGCGGAGTCTTTATATTCTGGATAGCTCAAGCCAGCACTCTCCAGATTTTTTGTTGTCTCCAGTCCTCTTTGAACCCCATCTCCTTTGGAGAGATCGTTGGATGAGACTCTAGCAGACAAATGAATCTCCTATGCCAAGTGGAACGAGGGGAGACAATGCGTATGAGATAGGCCAGCAATGTCATCGTATTTCCAAGTCGACCATCCTCTACCGGGTTGAACGAATTTGCCAGTCCAGCGGGTTTTTTTCTCGGAATTTGCATTTTCATGGAAAACGATCGATTCCAGATTCGCCCATGATGCGCACAGTGGTTTCGGACGATGGACAAATGATGGGTAAACGATACCAGGACTTTTTCATCCAGTTCATAGGCATCGGCGATATGCTGGCGGTCGGTAGGATTTTTAAGATTTTGCAGCCAGCGGGAAATGTGCCCCAGGGCCATCAGTTCACAGGCAACCCAGATGGGCGGGAGTTCTAAATGGTTATAGTTGTTTCGGTAATGCTCGGCAAAGACCTCCCGGCTTCGCCGATATTCTTTTTCGAGTTCCTCCTTGCAAATCTCCCACACATCCCGTCGTCGAAAGAGATCCGGATCGGTATGGGCAAAAGAACCGTACTTCAATGCCAGGGAGTGAGCCCATCGAGCGCGTAAAGAAATTTCCACCCGCTCAATGGCATCGAGGAGCAACATGCGAAGTTCACGGTCGAAATCGTACAGCAGAAGGATCTCTTCCAGCGTGGTGCCACTGCGAAACGCATGTTGCCCGCTGGCATCTTTGGATTCAAAGGGCAACCAATAGGCCCGAAGCCTGTAATAGTTGATGTGGGTCAAAAGGTGACGGGCGTGCTCCCGGTCCGGGATGGACAAGCCACGTTCAAGGAGGAGATCTATTTGCTGGTCGATGGTCAGGGGGGGCTTTGGAAAGGAGACTGACGTCATTGTCCGGCCCTTAAATCAAAAAACCCGCCTGGTGCGCATCGTTGAGAGGCGGGGCGGGTGTTGTTGGTTCTGATCCTACCGAAGCTTGGTCGTTCTGTCAATTTGCCGGAAGAACGAAAGAGGACATTTCGTCCAATGATAAACTTTTTGGGAGTGTTCGCCTCCGCTGAAAGCAGACCGGATTTCCCATGGATTCTTGGAGGATCGAGAAGATCCACCCGAACGGCTTCCTGGGACAGGATCAAGTCTTCAAAGTTGTGCTGAATCACCCACATTGACCCTTTTTTGACATAAGGCCGTGTCCGGTGGAGACAACTCATCCGGAGAGAAATGCAACAGAAGGAAACGTGCGGATCGGGCCAGATCACTCGGTCACTTTCTCCAATAGTTCCATTATTCGGGACTCCACAGCCTTGAGATCCTCTTTGATCTCTTCCAGAGGTCGAGGGGCTTGTAAACATAGAAATACCGGTTGAAGCTGATCTCGTATCCCAACTTCCCGATTTTCCCATCTTTTTCATCCCGGACCTCATCATTGATCCATGCATCCGGAACGTGCGGTTTCACTTCCCGTTCGAAATATTCGTAGATGTCCCCTTCCCCATTTCCGGCATCTCCCTTAAACAGGGGACTACCGTTCAAGACAATCCCGAACCGGCTTCCTCCTTCATCCGAAGGTCTCATCTTTGAAAGAAGGTGGAGAAGGAACAGAAGGCTTCCATCGGAGACTCGATGAAGTCCAGGTCCGAACCGGCCCCCGTATCCTTTTCGTGCATGTTCATTGCGAACGACATCTTGAATTTTTTTCCAGTCCACCCCAAAGAGAGGATTGGAGAGCATGTAATCGAACCTCTCCTTTTTTATGCTTGAATTTAAAATGCTTAGGTCTTGGCTTTAGCAGACATTGTTTCATGAAATGTTCGAGTTGCTGCTCCACAGGTGCTGCATGGTATTTGCGGATTTTTTTCTCTCTCATTTCCACATTGAGAGGAAGTAACTTTGTCCCTTCATCATCTCCACCAGATCCTCCGCTCTCAGATGCGTATATCTCGCCAACATCTGAAGCGTCTTGTGCCCCATGATGGTTCTGACCTCCATCGTATCAAAACCCTTCCCAAGAAGCCTGCTTGTGATGGCCTCGTGACGCAGGTTGTGGAAAAATCAAGGAGATTTTGAAACTGGTTTCGGTTTAATCGTTGATGTATTGGGCTGATTTTGGGTTTGATCAAGTTCCACATGTATTATTTTTTTGTCAAACTCTTCCGCTCTTCCATCAATTACATCCACGATAAGTCCGGGAATGATGTCGTTCCAGATGTTTCCTAATGTTGCCTCAAGCCAATGATCGAAGTGGCTATTTAAAACTTGGGTTTGTGTCTGGTACCCAGGTTTCGTGATTTCGATCGTATAATCAGATCCTCTCTTCAGGTCTATCGTAGCAGGTGTCACTCCCTGTTCGCCGGAACTTACAATGAATTTGGCTCCGTCCGGATTGCTGGTGATTGTTACCGGTGCCTGTGAATCATTTACAATTGTTGCACAGCCTGAAAATATGGAAATAATGATTGCGGTCAAAAAATACGGAAGGAATCTTTTCAAGAGGTCTCCTCTGCATGATAAGCCACTTCAGTCTATCCACCAGATCCTCAGCAATCAAATACGTATACCGTGCCAATATTTGAAGCGTTTTGTGGCCTGTGATGATTCTGAGTTCCATCGTATCAAAACCCTTCTCAAAAAGCCTGCTGCTCGCCTCATGCCGGAGATTCCGGCTTTATGACAAGCCTTGGCAAAGTCCTGTGAGATCGCATCCAGCCCGATATTCCAGACCTCCATCGATTCTTCTGGTGCTAAGTCGGTCTTTGAGGATTGTCGCAGCAACGGAGAGTAGTAGAGCAATTCTCTTCTGGCCGTTTTTCGTTTCTGGAAGGGTGATGGTTCTTTTTCTTAGCGCCATCTTCCTGGTCATCCCGGCGCATGCCTGTTTCCATGGCGAAGCGGACCCACCCGGCCCATTTCCTCGGACAGGCATTCCAGGAGCTTTTCCAACTCTCCCGGTTGAAGCCTACAGTCCCGGCCTGATGGAGTGGACGGCAGACGAATGGATCTCACGGGGTTTTTGAGTCCTTCCATACACCATTCTTTTCGGGCAACCTCGAACAATGAGAGATGATGGCGAGGTCGATGCGGACCGTATTGGCGGAGGAGCCGGACTTTATTCGCGCGTCCCGCCAAGCGGCGATATCCTTTCCCTGAATCGAGGTGAGAACGCATTTTGGCAGAGGATGGGATTTCCATGTCCGGATTCGTTTTTTTCCTGAATGGGTCCTTTTTGGGGAGAAGATATTTCTCGTTCGTACGGTTTCATATCAATTTCCGGTGGTACTCCAAAAATTGCCTTCGAGCGTCCCACAGCCTTGTCGTTGACACCGAAAATGACCGTTCCTCCGCCCCCGTTTGCCATGCAGATCGCCATTTCGATCATCAGGGAAAGGGAGTGCTGTAAGTCGTCGGACCATTCCTTGAAATCGATGTCCTGGTCTTCCAGAGAACTGGCCGGATGGTGATTCAGTTCATCAAGTAGGGCGTGAATCTCGGAAAGTTGCCGCATTTTTACTTCAGCATCGCTTTTAGAAGGGTATTCCTGGCATTCGAGTAAAACTGGATATTGATTTTGGTGGCCATATCGTCCGAGCGATCAATCAATTGCCATCGGTAGGTTATAGGAATGAGCAGGGCTGTCGCTCCTTTCTCGACCTCAATTCCCGCGAGATTAGCTGGACTGGATGTTCGCTTTTTCAAGACTGGGAACCCCTGAACTTTTGCCAATCTTGATCTTCAAGCATAATTTCGTCAATCCATTTAATAAATTTTTCGTACAGGAAATGGGCTTTGTCAAAGGTAAGACTGGGATCTTTTGCATGTTTCACTGTCAAATGGCAAAGTGGCTCCAGTCCTTCTGTGGTGATATGACGGTCATTATGAGAACGCTTCCTGCAATCCTCACCAATTAACAAGCGATTTTTTGGTATAGATATTTCTGAAATCGTACGAACATGATTTTAATCTGAGTAGGATCTCCCAGATCCGGCATGGCATCGGAAATAGCGTTCTTGTATTTGAGTCTGAGCAAGGGTGAAAGCTTTTCCTGATCGAGTTCCTCCACGCCTTCTTTTACATATTGAGCCAGTACAAAGTCCAGAAAGGCCTGTTGTTTGTCGTTAAAGTTAATCTGGATATCGATTTTGGCCTGACAAGCCCGATCTTCCCGTGAAATGGGCTGCAGGGCAAACGCCACATACGCCAGGACATCGAACAGGTCGCTGTTTTCTGCATCGATGATCTTTTGCATTTCGGACAGACGCTCTTTATCGAATCCCTTTTCAGTGAGGTTCTGCATCAATACCTTCCGGGTGTCAGGCACACTCCAGATTGAACGCAGCTCATTCTCGTCTTTAAAAAATTCCGGCAAGGTTCCGAACAGGCTTTCGAGAAACTGGGTCGCTGACATGGGCTTTCCGTCGATGCTCCAGAAGGTTGTTTCGACCATGCTCTGAATGGTGCGTGCCTTACCATCTCGAAGAACGATTTTGATTTTCTCCTTCGGATCTCCGTAGACGGTGGGTGTTTCCGTCACGATGCCTTCGGGGTTTTTGGTTGTTGGAGTGTTGCCTCCTCCATTGGTGATGTCCTCCGGTTCGCCATCCCATTCCGGATCGTTGAAATGGTGGTGTGCTTTCACAAAGTCATAGATCGTGAAGTAATCCTTGCCCTCAAATAATCGTGTGCCCCGGCCGATGATCTGTTTGAACTCGATCATGGAGTTGATGGGACGCATCAGCACGATATTTCGCACATTGCGGGCATCCACTCCGGTAGAGAGTTTTTGGGATGTGGTCAGAATGGTCGGAATGCTCTTTTCATTGTCCTGGAATTCCCGTAAGAATTGCTCACCCAAGGATCCATCATTGGCTGTGACGCGAACGCAATAGTTGGGATCCTTGCTGGTCTTCATCTGGTTGATCAGATCCCGCACCGCCAGGGCATGGTCCTGGGTCGCGCAGAAGACCAGGGTCTTTTCCCGTTGATTGATCATTTCCATGAACAGCCTCACCCGGTAGGCCTCTCTCTGCCTGATCTCGATGATGCGGTTGAAGTCGGATTCGGTGTAACGTTTCCCGGCTTCGACCTCGCCTTCGACCAGCGTGTCGTCCGGAGTGTAGACATAGTCATCCAGTGTTGTGGAAATTTGTTTGACCTTGAAGGGGGTGAGAAAGCCGTCATTGATTCCCTCTTTTAGGGAGTAAGTGTAGACCGGTTCTCCGAAATAGGCATAGGTGTCTACGTTGTCTATTCGCTTGGGGGTGGCGGTCAGTCCCATCTGTACCGCAGGAGAGAAGTATTCAAGAATCCCGCGCCAGTTCCCTTCATCGTTCGCTCCCCCTCGATGGCACTCGTCGATGACAATGAAATCGAAAAAATCCGGTGGATACTCCCCGAAATAGGGGCTCGGTTTGCCATCTTTCGGGGGACCGCTCATGAAGGTCTGGAAGATGGTGAAAAAGATGCTGCCGTTCTTGGGAACTTTGCCCGTTTTACGAATATCTTCCGGAGCAATTCGTACCAGCGCGTCTTCCGGAAAGGTGGAAAAAGCATTGTAAGCCTGATCTGCCAGAATGTTCCGATCCGCCAGAAACAGCACGCGGGGTCTCCGCTGGGGATGCCGGCTCAGATTCCATCGGCTCTGAAAGAGTTTCCACGCGATCTGGAAGGCGATGAAGGTTTTGCCGGTGCCGGTGGCCAGCGTGAGCAGAATGCGTTGCCGATTGGCGGAGATGGCCTCCAGGACATTGTTGACGGCAATGTCCTGGTAATACCGCGATCCCCATGTCCCCCCTTTGTCTTCGAAAGGGATGGCAGAAAATCGGTCGCGCCATTCGTTCTGTTCGGCAAAGGTCAGATTCCAGAGTTCTTCCGGACCGGGATAGCGGGAAACATCTCCTTCCTTTCCTTCCTTCATGTCAATGGCATAGATCGCCTGTCCATTGGTGGCATAGGTGTAGCGGATCGCCAGCATTTGTGCGTATTTTTTGGCTTGGGCCACTCCCTCCGTATACGGGAGATCCCAACGCTTGGCCTCGACCACGGCCAGCTTCCGGTTACGGTAGACCAGCATGTAATCGGCAATTTCGGGTTTGGATCGGATTCCGCCTCCCTGGAGGCGGCCCAGGGTGATGGGGAATTCGCGCAGGATGCGACTTCCTTCTACCACGCCCCATCCTGCGGCTTTCAGTGCCGGATCGATATGCTCAGCCCGGGTTTCGGCTTCGTTCATGTCGGGGGATCTTTCTTCGTTTTTTTCTTGCGAGCCAGTTTTGGTAGTTCCCTCACAGCCCGATCAAAGTCAGCGTCCACCGGTCGCGGGGTTGTTTCCGTCAGGGTTTTAAACTTGTCATATTCTATTTCGGCTTTGGTCTGGGCCATTTCATGGGAGATACTTCCTGCATGGGTGAGAATGTCGCGCTCGTTAAGAGTGAGAAAGGCATCCAGCTTCGTGATCCAGTCTTCCATATACATGGGAATGCGACGCATGGCCTGCCCCTCGGCAAAGAGGAGGTATTGTTCCACGAGGTTGTTGAGTGCTCTCAACTCTGGCTCAGCGAGGTAGTTTTTTGCGATGGCTACGTCCTGTTTCCTGATCACCGGGCCGCGCCAGTTCGTCAGCCCCATGTTGGGCTTGGTGGCATCGACCCGTTCGTGAACAATCTCTGCGGCGGTTTGTCCGGTAATGGCCCAGTGAACCTTGTTCTGAACCATTTTAAAAAAACGGATACTCATCTCCTGGGTGGGATCGTAGTCGATGCTGGTGGAATAAATGTCCGTTATCTTCTGGTAGAACCGGCGCTCGGAGGTGCGGATGTCCTGGATCCGGCGCATCAGCTCTTCGAAATAGTCGAAGGGCTGGTCGGGATTCTTCAGGCGTTCATCGTCGAGAACAAATCCCTTGACGATGTATTCCCGGAGGCGTTGGGTGGCCCAAATACGGAACTGGGTGCCCCGGTGGGATTTCACACGGTAACCGACTGAAATGATCACGTCTAGGTTGTAGAATTCTACCTGTCGTTTTACGTTCCGATCACCCTCTTGTTGAACTGTCAAGGATTCCTTGACAGTTGCCTCGCGGTTCAACTCACCCTCATCAAACACGTTGCGGATATGCAAGCTGACATTCTGTTTCGTAGTCTGAAACAGCTCGGCCATCTGGTTGAGTGACAGCCAAACAGTCTCGTCCTGAAACTTCACATCAATTTTCAGTTTTCCATCCTCGGTCTGGTAAACGAGAAACTGGCCTTCCGGGGGCAGGAGGGATTGGACGCTCATGGGATGCTCTCCGACAACTGGCCGGTAAAGGCTTGATGGAGGAGGGATTGTTTTAATTCATCAAGTGCGAGGAGCTTTTTCTTGTAGAGGGATTCGAGGCGTTTGGTTTCAACATGAAGACCATTAAATGTCTCGACAATTATTCGTTGAGTGGCGATGGGTGGGATATTGATAGGAATGCTTTTCACTGCTCCATTACTCAGCTTTTTCATCGTTGGGTTAGCGCCCTGTGCCCTGCTGGTGATTTCCTTTCGAAGTGAAGGGGAGCGCAACTGATAGTAAAGGAACTCTGTCAATGCACGGTCTGGGGAAGGGATCATACGCATGATGAGGTCAGGATATATTGTTGGTTCGATAATTCCCGATGCAATCGCAACATGACCAACTAGCTCAGGCGTATTGCTTCGAGTGATGAGCAAGTCTCCATTCTTGACCCAATAATGTCGCCTAGAATTTGTTGATGCTGATGTGAATTTGATCTTACTCGCCCTGAATAGAAAACCAGTAACGGCGGAAAGTGTTAAAACTGGAGTGCCAAAGTCCGAGTGGTTTATAGCCGGAGGAGACCACCCATTTTGAGGCTGAACAACGAGTACGCTTTCTAGAGTTGTCTTTACCCACCCATCCCCCTTCTGCGTGAAAACAGAGTTCAGATAGCTTTCAAACAGCTCACGGGCGTTCTTCAGGTTCTTTTCCGTATTGGCTTTGGCGGTGGCGATACCTTCAAAGGCTTTGTCGAGGATGGCGACAATGCGATGTTGTTCGGGGAGGGGGGGGAGGGGGATTGAAACTTCTTTTAGTTTTCCGCCAGATATTTCCTTAAAAGTAGTACCTGTTCCGAGATCATTAAGTAAACCGATAATGCTGCTGAGATAGTGATACAAGAATTTATGATCCAATGATTTGTTTGGCACCAATCCTTTGCATCCTTGGTTGGTGGACATGGGTTTAATGTTGATGACTAAATGACCTATAGGTGCTCTTGAAGAAAGGATTACAGAATAGGGAGGCAGCGGGGTTGCAGAGCAATTTTGTAATCCTAGATCGCTTATTGTTCTCTCTGTATCGTCTACATAAGGGCTTGAGCGATTTCCCATTTCTGCGGGGGTTATCCAATAATTTTTTCCACCCCAATGCTCATTAATGCCGGTCTTAGGCGTTCCACCATTTACGACAACGCACACCTCGCCCAGCTTTTTTGTCTGCCACACTGACTTCATATCAGAGCCCTGATCTTCGCTAGTACTCCGGCACTTTCAGCATCCAACGACACGATCTCATCCAGAATCTCCTCGGGACTGCGCAGGACCGCTTCATCCTCCCCATTTGGATTTTTTGCCGACAGGTCGTAATTGTTGGAATCAATATGGACCACATCCATTGACCATGAGTTGGCTGAATTGGCAAACGTCTTTTGCAGTTCGATAAACTCAGTCAGGTCATTGTCATTGAGCGGATTGGTCTTGCCCATGTTCCGGCCAGGGTTGAGTTTGTAATACCAGACTTTGCGCGTGGGGGCACCCTTTTCGAAGAAAAGGACCACAGTCTTGACTCCTGCCCCCTGAAAGGTTCCCCCTGGCAGATCCAGCACAGTATGCAGGTTGCAACTTTCCAATAATAGCTTTCGCAGGCTGACTGAGGCATTGTCGGTGTTGGAGAGGAAGGTGTTCTTGATGACGACACCGGCCTTGCCACCCACCTTTAGAGTCTTGATGAAATGCTGCAGAAACAGGAAGGCCGTTTCGCCGGACTTGATAGGGAAGTTCTGTTGGACTTCCTTGCGTTCTTTACCTCCAAAGGGAGGATTGGCTAATACCACATCGAAGCGGTCTTTGTCCTGAATGTCGCTGATGTTCTCGGCAAGGGTATTCGTGTGGATGATGTTGGGGGCTTCAATCCCGTGCAGGATCATGTTCATGATCGCAATGACGTAGGCGAGACTCTTCTTTTCCTTGCCGTAGAAAGTTCTCTCTTGCAGGGTCCTGAGATCGCTGGTTGTCATTCCAGATTTATTGCTGAGGTAATCAAATGCCTCGCACAAGAATCCGGCTGAGCCAACAGCCCCGTCATAGATGCGCTGGCCGATGGTTGGTTGTACGACTTTGATGATGGCGCGGATCAAGGGGCGCGGCGTGTAGTATTCTCCGCCATTCCGGCCGGCGTTCCCCATGTTTTTGATCTTGGCTTCATACAGATGGGAGAGTTCATGTTTTTCGGTTTGGGAACGAAAGCGCAGACCATCGATGATCTCGACCACTTCCCGCAGATTGTAGCCGCTCTGGAACTTGTTTTTGATCTCCCCAAAGATCTCACCGATCTTGTACTCGATTGTGTTGGGTCCGGTGGCTCTTTGTTTGAACCCGCGCAAATACGGAAACAATTTCTGGTCGACAAAATCCTTGAGGTCATCACCGGTCATCGCCCGATTGTGGTCAACCTTGCCGTCATTCGTCTTCGGGGCGGCCCAGCTTTCCCATCGGAACTCTTTTTCAAGAATGAAGTGATACGGCTTTCCCTCAAGTTCGGCCTCCATTGCCTTGTCCTGTTCCAGGGCATCGAGGTACTTGAGGAACAATAGCCATGAGGTTTGCTCGGTGTAGTCCAACTCGCTGGAGGAGCCCGCATCTTTATGGAGAATGTCATCGATATTTTTGAAGGCTTGTTCGAACATGCAGTCTCCAGTGGGTGAATTTTTTACATCAACAGATCAGTTAATCTACATTAAAATTAAAAATCTAAAACCCAGCCAGATAATTTCGAAAGGTTGCCAGCTCTTCGGGAATCTTTAATTCATCGCGGGTCCATACTGAAAACGCAGCTTGGACCATTGTGGTCTGACCGGAAAAACCGACGATGCGTGCAATATTATTCAAAACTTGTTTGCCTTCGCAGATCTTCCAAAGATCACTTTCATCGCGTTTTCGCGCGTAAATATCTCTGCTAATCTTCATGATCTTCATTAATTTGCATTTATTATCATCGCTGTAACCGGTCATATCGATGATAGTCTGGATCATGGCTTCCCAGTCAGTCTCAAATTTTTCCCATGTGATCTGTTTTACCAGGTCCTTGGCAACGGAAGGGAGGTCAGGCAATGATTTCGCATTGGGTGTCGCCATCGCGTGTTGGAAAATCCAACTGCCTGCACGGGTATCGGACGCAGCGCGGATGATGTTCAGCGGCACAATGTTATCGCTCCCGTTCTGTTCTAGAAGAAGGCTAAGCGTCTCCGGGTGGAGAAAAAAATTTTCTACTTCATGCACAGGTAGGACGAGCACGTCGTAGTCACGTCCCAGTGCGGTTGCGTCGACATCGGAGCGAAAATCTCGGTCCACGATCCCGGTAATGCGAATTCCGGATTCAGCTTCTTTCGCAAGGCCCTTGATGGTGGAGACACGGCGCAGGACTTCAGTGCACGAACCGCACTCCATGAATCGGACATTTTGCGGTAGCCCGGCGAGTTTGAGGAAGCGCTCACGTTCCCCGACCCCTTCCTCGCCTTCGACGAACACGAAGAGCAATTGAGAGATCGAAAAAGCCGGTGTGCCAACTGCGCGGGATAATGCAGAAAGTACAGGGCGGGACGCCAACCGAGCGAGGCTATTAACCTTGCGTGTCTTTTCGTTTCTCTCCAGAATAAACGTGGCTTCTTGTCCCGTAGCCTCGACCGCCTCAAGGGAATGAGTCGCAAGCCAGATCTGTCCAGTCTCGACTGTACCCATTAGATACGAAACCCACGTTCTGATCAGATCAGCGTTGAGATGTAGCTCAGGTTCATCAAGCAGGAACAATCCTTTCCTCAACCTGAACCGGTCGATCTGCCCAATCAGGAATGCGATCTCACGTTCACCGCCACTGAGTTGATCGAAGGACAGCTCTAGCCCGGTCGCATCGAAGAGTAGCGTGCGTTTCTTTGGATCGACACCTATGAAGCGGAGATGCGGCAAAACTTTTTGAAGAGACGAGGCATATCCTTCAAAATGATCTTCAAATTCTGGCGGATCCGTGCTGAGCTTCTTTGCCCGACGGATGTTCTGTATAAGACTTGTGCCGGACTGATTCTCCTGTGCAAGGAAGTATTTTATCCATTCATCATATAGGGTTATTGTTGTTTTGAACGACCTGCCTCGGGTATATTCAGGTGTAGCCCAGTCAGTTTCGTAGGCTTGGGCAATTTCGTTAATATTGAAGTTTTTTTTGGGGTAGGCGCGGTTAGCATCAAGTGAAAGGAAGTGGACATCTTTAGATTGTCGTAACTGGTCAATGATGCGGACAGCAAAATTGGTTCTTTGATTCGAATCTGCGATGCCTCCTGCTTCGATTCTGATTGAGTGAGCATTGTTGCTAGGAGGTTTCTGACTTTGGATGGTGAGTGTTCGGTCCCATTGATGGAAAGATGGGTCACTAATAAGCCCCCGGTCTATGGCTGCGCTCACACCTTCCGCTAGGTAGAATTGCAGGGAAAAATCATGCGAATCGGAAAATGGGTCACCGCGTGGAATCTCGATACCTTGCGACAAACCAAGCTTATGGGTGCATGCCGCAATCAACTCCAGTAAATGACTTTTTCCAGTACCATTTGCACCGACAATACAGACAAGGCCAGTCTCGTCATTAAGCTGAAGCTCGATATTTTCGAAATGTCGCCATTGAGTAATTTTTATATTCTTTATGCGCAATCAAATCTCCGAGGTAATACTATCCTGCATAACTACAGTATGTATCAGGTAAGGGCTTTCCATCTTCAAGCGGTCTATGACAGTAATGAGCTGGCTATCTGTTCATTGCATTGGCGCACACCCTCATTGACTTTGCTCGAGTGTTATCAGTGATTGGCCAAGGATTTTCCGTCCAGTTTTTTTACAAGATCTTCAGCTTTTAAATGTGTATAACGCCGTAGCATCTGAAGCGTCTGATGACCAGTGATCGAACTCACCTCCATCACGTTCAATCTGTGCTCAAAAAATCGGCTGGTCGCTTCATGACGAAGATCATGAAACCGGAGGTCTTCAATGTTTGCCTTCTTGCATGCATCGGCGAAGGCATGTGAGATGGAATCAGGAGCAACCCCCCACACAAGAAACAACAATCA
>JAKBPM010000058.1 GCA_021829515.1 Nitrospirota bacterium
ACGTGTGGAGGATCTGGCTGGAGTTCTCATTGTGCTCATTATCCTTTTGAGCGCCTCACTTGCCGCTTATGAGGCGATCTGGCGACTCGTTCATCCCAGGATCCTTAGCCATCTGGGCTGGATTGTGGTTGCAGGAATGGCAGGATTTTTAGGAAATGAAATGGTGGCTATTTTTCGCATTCGCATCGGGCGAAAAATCAAAAGCGCCGCATTGATCGCCGATGGGCTTCATGCGAGAACGGACGCCATCACAAGCCTCGCTGTGGTGGGGGGAGCCATTGGAGTCTGGATGGGATTCCCTCTTGCCGATCCAATCGTGGGTTTTTTGATATCGATTGCCATTTTCGGGATCGTCTGGCAATCGGCCATGGCTGTTTTCAGAAGGATGCTCGATGGCAGTGAGCCAGCCATTCAGGATGAGGTCAGCCATGCAGCAGCTCATGTCCAGGGAATCTTCTCCCTAAAAGGCATTCGCGCCCGCTGGGTTGGTCACAGGATTTGTCTTGAGGTCGATGCGATCGTTGACGGAAGTTCTTCTGTTTCTGATGCCAACAAATGCGCGACGGCCCTTGAGGAGGAGATCAGGGAACATCTTCCCGCCACGCTCTTTGTTCATGTCCGTATTTGTCCGGATCAAGAGTGATTAATGCATATCCAGAAGCTCTTTTTCCTTCATCGTTGTCTCAGAGGGCATGGATCCCCATGAGTGTTTGGAGAAAGAGGGGGCATTCTTTTTTCCGAGGCATGGATTGATGCGGCAAGCCCATTTCCATAAGGATTCTCCGTAAAAAAGCAGAGAACAACCCTGCCTCTTTACGGAGAATGCGTCTTGTCTCAATCTTCAGGCGACAAAAGAAGCTGGAAGAGCTGGCTTGAATCCGGCATTCTCAAGAATCAAAAGGGTTCTTTCCCGAACCGTTTCCCAAAGATCCTCTTTTTTGAGCCCCAAAACGCCCCAATAGTCTTCAAACCGAATCGGGAGTGCCGCTTCGGTCAGAAGATAGATCTGTTCAAAGATGTCAAGGACTCGTTTCAGCTGTTTTTCCTTCTCGAGGTCCGAGCAACCGGCAAGAAATTCATTCCATTCGACAATCCCGAATGATGTCTGTCTCTTTTCATCAATAATGGGGATCCTGAGGGATTCCTGGATGATGGGATCGGCATGTTTTGAAACCCTTTCAACGATCGCGATTCCAATTCCTTCAATTCCCAGCTGAAGCCCGGCAAGAAATCCGAACCAGTCCTGATTGGAAAACCATTCCTTGATTTCACGCCGCTTTTCAAGTGTCAACACCGGCGTGAACGGCATATGAAGCTTTTCAAGCGTCCGGTCCTGAATGCTGAAATGGATGACCTCTTCATTGATCTGGTCCATCAGCTCTTTCCGACCTTTTGCAGAAGGGGCGAATGGGAGTCTGTCGGTGCACAGTTCCAGTGCCAGAAGATCGATATCGGCATAGACCCGAAGAAGCGTTCCTGAAGCCATTCTTGTTTTCTCATCCATCTTTATTCTCCTTCGAAGTTTGAATACAGATCCGACGGCCGAGAAAAAGGGATTTTCTGGCAGTCGGGGGATCACCGGTCCCGATAGACCCGGTCTTTAAAGACTCCGTAGCGAAGAAGATGCCACAGAGGCTTTTTGTAGCCGACAAACCGGATAAGTTTTTGGGTAATCGGGCGAAGCGGCGCCACAACCCCTGGAAGGATCCAGTTGCCCCTTTTGGCTGCGAATTGTTCGAGGTAGGGAAGCAGAAATGTCTTGACGGAAGGGTCTATATAAAAGACAGGTGCCAAAAAGTCTTTCGCTTCATTGACGTGGCCGGTTTCGAGGGCCCAGTCCCCCATTGGGGTTCGGGGATAAAGCCTGACTCCGGCCATGACAACCACGGCCATCGGCTTGGTCTCATCAATGGTTCTGCAGGTATTTTTCACCGTTTCTGGCGTTTCTCCGGGACCTCCAAAAATCAGGCTGTGGCAGAGGGCAATACCTGCCTTCCGGCAATGTTCCGAGACATCGAGGATCTGGTCTCTGGAAAATCCTTTTCCCAGAGCCACGAGAGTCGCCTTGTCAGCGGAATCGCTGCCGACTTCAAGTCCATCACATCCCGCTGCCGCCATTTTCTGGAGAATAGGAAGCGTCAATCCGGATGGAGAGGCATAGGCGGACCATCTGATCCTGAGTTTTCTTCGAATCAGTGCGTCAGCAATCCCCTCGGCGTGGGAGGTGGGAATATTGAAGACACTGTCGACAAAGAAAAACGAACGGATATGGTCCCGTTCAACGATTTCCTGAATTTCATCAGCGACACTTTCCGGATCCCGGAGCCTGTGGGTTGATCCCTCAAGAACAGGGTAGGTGCAGTAGCGGCAATGAAAGACGCATCCCCTTTTGGTCTGTATGTTGGCCATTCCTCCGACACGGCCATATCGTCTGACCTGGAAAAGATCCCGGGCCGGTATCATCCGGCTCCATGTCGAGCCGTCAAAAGAATATTTCTTTTGCGATAGGGAGATGCCCCCTTTGAACGATTGTTCGGAAAATGCGAGGGGAAGGGGAATCTCCTCTGCCCCAAAGACTCCGGGGATATCGAGAGGTGAGAGACCTTCCTCCAATGCCCAAAGAAGGGCTGGAAAGGCATCTTCTCCTTCTCCCTCGACCCCGTAATCAACACCCAGTGCGTCAAGCATCATCCTTGGCATCAGGCTGAATGCCGACCCACCGGCAATCAGCCAGGGCCGCCCTGATGGCGTTTTGATTTTTCGAGAAAGAGCTGCGGCATCCTTTGCCGTTTGAACAAGAGTCTGATAATCGGGAAGGTAGAAGCGGGTTAGGGGATAGGCAGCGTTGTCCAGATTCCGAAAGGAAAAGGCGATGACTTCAGGAGATTCTTCTGCAACCACCCGGGCGATGTCTTGAACGGGAGATTTTGAAAAAGCCAGATCCAGTACCCTGATTTCATGGCCTTGCCGACGCACGGCCTCTGCAACATAGGCGAGACCAAGAGGAAAAACCGGATCCGGGAATGGTTCCCTGTTTGCTGAAATCAGAAGAAGTTTCAAATGGACCCTCTCTCACCGGAAAACGGGAGCGTTCTACTTAGAGAATGAAGGGCAATGGTTGAATCCGGGATTGGGAGACTTTTGTACGTGGATAAGAAGTCTCTATACCTTACTCCATTTGAAGGATCCGTCAAGGGGAGATTGATTCAGTATCCTATGAGTCTTAAAGAGGGTTCGTCTTTTTCATTGAGAAGGGAGTCTAAAGGAGATCAGTCCCGACGATCCAAAAGGATTATTCATTCCATTTATCCTATCGTCATTTTTATTAAGAAGTTATAGGTTTGGGTTCCTATAGACACTGGTCGGGAGAGGGCAGTTAATCGAGGGGAAATTAACTCAAGCTACACCACAAAGTGCTGATGTTCCGTATAGCGGGGTGACAAGGATTTTGGACGGCTCTCATGTTAAAGGAACAAAGAAAAAAGGACTCTACTCAAAGGCTTTCTCCCTTTTGAAAAAATTTTTTAAGATCAACTTTAAGATCAATGGACCCGTCGTGGAAAACGAGACGCGAGAATAGGCGGAGTTCAGAATAGGGAATACGGGGATCGGAGGAACAAATTTTAAGTATTTGAAAAAGGGGGATGATGAGGATGGGATGGGTTAGTCTGTCCTTTATCGCTCAGCACATCTTCTCTCCAGAGATCTCGCACAAGATAAAGAGGACGCTGTTTGCTTTCTTCATACGTTCTTCCCAGGTATTCACCAATGACTCCAAGCACCATTAATTGAACTCCCCCAAGAAAAAGCATAATAATCATCAAGGATGGATAGCCTTTGACATCATTTCCCAAGAAGAGAGTTCTGATTAACAAGAAGATTCCATAAAAAAAAGCTCCAAGGGAAACAAGAAAACCTATATAAGAAGAGAGTTGAAGTGGCACTTGGCTAAATGAAGTAATTCCTTCCAGTGCAAAATTCCAAAGCTTCCAGTAGTTCCATTTCGTCTTTCCCGAAAAACGACTTTCCCGAGTATAAGGAATCGTTGTAGTTCTAAATCCAACCCATGCAAAAATTCCTTTCATAAATCGTCGTCGCTCTGGTAATGCCTTAATGGCATCTAAGACCTGGCGGGAAATAAGACGGAAATCTCCCACATCCGGGGGAATCTCAGTGGAACTAAATCGATTAATTAGTTCACGCTGAAAAACGCGGTTCTTGAAAATTGCCCCTATAAAATCGGGGGTCCGGTTAATTTGGGAGGGGTTTTATGGATTCTTTTTCCC
>JAKBPM010000059.1 GCA_021829515.1 Nitrospirota bacterium
AACGTCCAAAATGGACTTTCTTGGCTTGGATATTTGAGATTTCAGAAGAGAAACTGGAGCCGGCGGTCGGGATTGAACCGACGACCTGTCGATTACGAATCGACTAAATATCCTACCGAAACACATCTCATAACATATTGAAATTTAATAAATTTAAAGGTATTCTATCGGTGATAAGAACAACATATTCCAGGTTTGTTGCAGGATTTGTTGCAAAAGAGTCTTCACTGTTTTCTTTCATCTCGCATCTGGGGAGGGAAAATGGGGGTCTACAAACGGGGAAAAACCTGGCAGGCCGTTATCCGGATCAAAGGCCACGAAACGGTCTGCCACACTTTCGATACCAAGGCACAAGCCGAGGGATGGTACGACGAAACGCGATTTGAGATCAGGAGAGGCCGATATTTTTCTCGAAAAGAAGTCGAGAGCACAACCTTGGCCGAAGCACTGGAACGATATGACCGGGAAATCCTCCCATCCAAAAAAAGCCAGAGGCCTGTTCGAGTTGCCATCAGACAATGGTTGTCTCACCCATTGGCAAAACGCTCTCTTGCTTCGATCCGAGGATCGGACATCGCCACCTGGAGGGATGAGCGGCTCAAGAATGTTTCCCCCAACACCGTTCGCCTGGATTTGGCCCTTTTGTCCCATCTGTTCACGATCGCGATCAAGGAATGGGGAATGACAGGTTTGGTCAATCCCGTTCAACAAATCCGGAAACCCAAACTCCCCAAAGGACGGGACCGCCGGCTGAAACCGGGAGAACTTGAAAGAATCCTGGAGGCCTCTGGATCTCCCCTTCTTGGCAGTATCGTTCGGTTGGCCCTGGAAACGGGAATGAGACGATCGGAAATTGCCGGGATGAACTGGAACCAGGTGGACCTGAAGAAGAAAACGGTCACACTACCTGAGACAAAAAACGGGGAAAAACGGATCGTCCCGCTTTCCAGCGAAGCTGTCCGGATCCTCTCGGACCTCCCCCGACGGATTGACGGAAAGATCTGGGGAGTGGAGGAACAGTCAATCACGAGGGCATTTGAACGCGCCCTTTCACGTGCCCGAGCCGTATACGAAAAAGAATGCAAGGAAAATGGCGAGAAAGCGGATTCGGCTTTCCTGAACGATCTCACCTTTCATGATCTTCGGCATGAGGCCACCAGTCGTTTTTTCGAGAAGGGGTTCAACGTCATGGAGGTGGCCGCCATTACGGGACATAAGACACTTCAGATGCTCAAAAGATATACGCACCTTAAGGCGGAAGAACTAGCCGAAAGAATGAAGTAGTCAAGGAAAGAGTCCGTGGCAAAAAAGGCGGGGGAGGATAAATGATCCTTTTCAGGACCGGCAAGACGATCTTTCTTATCTTGGGGATTATCAGCGGCTTTTGCGATCACGGTTCCTCATCAGGGAAAAAGACTGCAGTCGTTCGTTTAATAGGCGCAGGCAGAAATGTGTAGCAAGAATCATGGGGGATTTCGATTTGCAATATGGTAACATATGAGTTACTGTTAAATATGTCCTTTCAAGTACAAGAATTATTGGAAGAAAATGGATCAAGCCCCTATGCCGATTGGTTCCAATCGCTTGATCCGACAGCTGCCGCGAAAATCGCCGTAGCCAAGATCAGAATGGAACAAGGCAATCTATCGAATGTCAAATGGTTCCAAGGGATTGGAGAATACAGAATAGATTGGGGGCCTGGCTATCGAATCTATCTGGCTAAAGAGGGGGAGAAAATCATTATCCTGCTTGGCGGAGGAACAAAAAAGGGGCAGCAGAAAGATATCATACAAGCGGTCCAATTATGGGAAAACTATAAGAAACGAAAGGCAAAAGGAATAAAAAGGAGTCCGTGAACATGGCTTTAACCAGAGATTTTAAAGAAACCGTTGTCGCTCGCGTTAAGAGTGATCCTGCTTTTGCGCAAGCTCTGCTCGATGAGGCCGTGAACCTTTTTCTGAACGGTGAACCAGACATCGCTAGGCTTGTCCTGCGAGACTTGGTGAATGCAACAATAGGATTTGAAGGTTTAGCGACGGACATCCATAAATCCAGTAAAAGTATTCATCGGATGCTGTCCAGATCCGGAAATCCAACGATGGAAAATTTTTCAATCATTATCACAGCCATTAAAAAAGCTCTCCATGTTGACATAAAGGCGCAAGTCGTTCCTGGATGATCATTCTTGAAAGTCGGAGAATACATGACTTCAAATTTTTCGGAAAAAGCGGCCTTTCAACAATACCTTGGGAGACATAAAAATGAAAAAACTTGAAACCCGGCCATAGGATCCAGCAGAACACCTCAAAACCGAAGAAGATATGGCCGCATATCTCGAAGCGGCCCTGGAGGATGGAGACCCCGCACTCGTGGCCGCTACCCTAAGAGATATTGCACGGGCGAAAGGAATGACGCAAATCGCACGAGACACAGTCCTTGGACGGGAGAGCGTTTACAAGGCCTAATCGGCAGAGAGGAAATCCTGAGTTAACAACCGTTCTCAAAGTTCTTCGGCCTCTGGGATTTCGACTCCACGCCACCGTTGGGTAATGGTCATCTGCATTTTTCACACATAAACTTGGATTCAAAGGTGTGATCGAAATGGTTTCACCCAAAGATAGAATATTGATCGGGAAAGGATGATGGACAAGGCAACGCTTGATGCCATGACGGCCTTTGGTTCCATCGGTGTCATGATCGCCACATTCATCCTTGCCATGTTCACAGCTTGGCTAGCGTTCACGACCAGCAAAATGGCCCGTTCGACAACGAAGCTGACCAGGCAAGAAAACCAGCAACACATCGACAATTTAAGGCCGATATGCGTCTTGGAACCAAATGGCTATCGGTTGGATAACCAATTCTTTTTAGTTAAAGACCCGAATTCGTCTCCATCGAACTCAATGGTGATAATGAATGGTTCCATTTATAATAAAGGATTGGGTCCTGCAACTCATATAAAAACTGTTCTCAGAGTTTTGGATAAGAACAAAGATTTTGAACAGGCAATCTATAGTGGAGTGATTCAGGTCGGAGAAGAGTGGCCCAAGTTCACCATTGGTAATATGAAAAAGGTCGTTCCCATACAGATAAAATTTGAGGACAAATATAATTATACTGATTTTTCAACCATTGATACCGGAGCTTGGGAAATTTTCCTCGAATACAAGGACATTTTCGGAAATGACTATCACACCAAATACACTAAGGCCGGAAAAAACTTTTTTGCAGGAAGTTTCAAGGGTTCTCGGCCCCCTTTGGAAAGGGAACCAGCTGAACTTTGAAAACCGGTTAAATGACCACGATATCTGTGTGGAGATCCCAAAATTTAGGTGTCCTAGAGACTGATAATGAAAATATGGGCTTGAGAAACCCTCAAAAACCAAAGCGAAGCTTGTCTTCCTCTTCACGTTGTCGTTCACGCTCTGACATCGACTCCAGTGACCTTACACCGTTTTGATCCCAGGAACGAAGTTTCGGCAAAGATGTTCTCTTCGCAACCACGCACGAAGGTTCTCAGCCATGCCAGGTTCCGACTCGCCGGTCCGGACGAGAGGATTCTTTCCGGGAATATCGGCCGGTTCTGGTCTTCCGCCAGAGAAGATCTGGCCCGTCGTCTCGAAAAAGACGCCCCCCATGTGTTCGAACGGATCAAAAAGGCTCTCTCGGTGTCCGATTGGGAAACGGCGGTAAAAGACATGGGGGCTGCCCTGGGAGACATTCCCCCATCGCCGTGGCCTGTCAGCGGGGTTCTTTTCTGGCTTCGGTCGGCCGAATCGTATTTCTCCTCCGGTTTCGAGAAAACATCCACGAAAGCCTCCCGGATCCGGGCCATGCTTGGCTAGGGCATGAAACAAAGCACCATAGCGAAATCGGTCGGGACCTCTCGTCAGCTGGTCAACAGGATCGCCAACGGGAAACGCGGAAAATAGGGGAAAAATCTGTTGCAGATTTTGTTGCAACAAAGAGGGTAAATTGGGGTAAATTCAGGTAGGGAAGAATATCGGAAGGGCTTGAAAACTGGAGCCGGCGGTCGGGATTGAACCGACGGCCTGTCGATTACGAATCGACTGCACTACCACTGTGCTACGCCGGCTGGGAATACAAATGGCTGG
>JAKBPM010000060.1 GCA_021829515.1 Nitrospirota bacterium
ACACCCTGAGTCTTTCGGAGCAATTGCTCGATCGTCAGGGCGCAATGCTCACAGGTCATGCCTTCTGCACGAAAATCTATCCTCTCCATCATTCAGTCCTCCCGCAAAAACGACCTATCCCATCCTGTCGGAAAATAATAAAAGAGGTGTGTAAAGCTTCTGGTCTTCTCCAGCTAATCGGGAGAGAGATGGAACAAAACATTATGGAATGATCTGGAAAACAACCCATGGGGGACGACTGATGATGGTCCTTGCAGGAGCGGGCGTGGGGCATCGGGTGCTCCACTGGTTTTAAGCAAAGCGCCAAATCCCCTGTCTTTGGGAATATCGAATCCCCCCCAGGTTGACGGGAGCAGGACATGTGAAATCCTTACCGGCTGATTGGCTTGTACCTGAGTCGACGGGGTTTTGCTCCTTCGGCACCGAGACGCTTTTTCTTGTCCGACTCGTATTCCTGATAGTTTCCGTCAAAAAAAGTAACGGTGGAGTCGCCCTCGAAAGCAAGGATGTGCGTTGCGATACGGTCAAGGAACCACCGATCATGGGAAATAACAAGAACACACCCGGCAAACTCAAGAAGCGCATCTTCAAGAGCCCGCAATGTTTCGACATCAAGGTCGTTTGAGGGTTCGTCCAGCAAAAGGACATTTCCCCCAGACATCAGTGTCTTTGCAAGATGGAGCCTGCCACGCTCACCTCCGGAAAGCGTTCCAACGATCTTCTGCTGGTCCGGACCCTTGAAGTTGAATCGACCAATATAAGCTCGTGATGGTGTTTCGTAGCTACCCACCTTCAGGACCTCAGACCCGTTTGCAATTTCCTCAAACACCGTCCTATTTCCCGAAAGCATCTCCCTGGACTGATCAACATGGGCAAGTTTCACGCTCTTTCCAATGACAACCTCGCCGGAATCGGGAGACTCTTTCCCTGTGATCATTCGAAAAATGGTTGATTTCCCGGCACCATTTGGGCCGATGATGCCCACAATGGCTCCCGGAGGGATGGAGAATGAAAGATTGTCGATCAAAAGCCTGTCTCCATAGCCTTTTGAAACCCCTTTAAACTCAATGACGCTGTCACCAAGACGCTCGCCTACGGGAATAAAAATCTCCTGGGTCTCATTTCTGGCCTGGTAATCCCTTGAGCTGAGTTCGTCGAAACGAGCCATTCTGGCTTTGGATTTCGCCTGACGCCCCTTGGCATTCTGACGGACCCATTCAAGTTCCTGTTTCATCGCTTTCATCCGGGCAGATTCCTGTTTGGCTTCGGCTTCAAGTCGATGTTCCTTCTGTTCAAGCCATGAACTGTAGTTGCCTTTCCAGGGAATCCCCTGACCGCGGTCGAGCTCGAGAATCCATTCAGCAACATTGTCGAGAAAGTAGCGGTCATGAGTGACGGCAACGACCGTTCCTGGAAACTCATGAAGAAACTGCTCAAGCCAGTCAACGGACTCGGCGTCAAGATGATTGGTCGGCTCATCGAGAAGAAGCATGTCTGGACTCGAAAGCAAAAGACGGCACAGGGCGACACGGCGCTTTTCACCGCCAGAGAGATGCTTGATCTTTGCCTCCCAGGGAGGCAGTCTCAGGGCATCTGCGGCAATTTCCATTTTCTGGGTCAGGTTATGCCCATCTGAAGTCGCTATGATCGCTTCAAGTCTCCCCTGTTCAAGCGCCAGAGCATCAAAATCGGCATCAGGATCCCCATAAGCAGCATACAGCTCTTCAAGCTTTTGGTGGGCATCAAAAACCTCTCCCAACCCCTGCTCGACCGTGGAACGAACATCCATTTCGGGGTCCAGCTCAGGTTCCTGGGGAAGGTAACCAATCTTGATGTTCGGCATCGGTGTGGCTTCACCGATAATATCCTTGTCGATTCCTGCCATAATTTTGAGAACGGTTGATTTTCCTGATCCGTTCAGACCCAGAACACCAATCTTGGCACCCGGGAAAAAGCTTAAAGAAATATCTTTCAGAATCTGGCGCTTTGGCGGAACAACCTTCCCGACCCGATTCATGGTGAAAACATATTGTGCCATGGGTCCCCTGAAATTTGATTGTGGACGCAAATAATCTTGACTGGCATCATACATCATGGGCGGACCACTCTGAAAGCCTGTCAATTGGCCAAGAATCCTTCAGCGACCCAACACCGGCCGACCGCCAGGAAACCCGGCCAGTTTGCATAATTTCCCAAGCTGACGACATCGTGGAGGTGCTTCCGAACACACTCTTTTCCAGAATCTGATCCGCTGGAATCCCGAGCCCTCCAAATAGCTCCCGGAAACATTCCCAAGACTCCTTGGGCGGGGCAAGGGAATACACTTTTTGACAAATTGGCTCTTGGAAGCCGCGGCAACATTCCATAATGCTTTATAGGGAAAAAAATTTTATCCGTAGACCAAAATACTACGACCATCCAATTGGAGCGTCGGCCCTACTAACATTTCTATCAATCTTTATCCGGAAGTCACCGGGCATCTTTATGGCTCCTTGATTGGCCTTACAGCAAGAAGAGCCATAAAGGTCAGAACCGCAGTTACACAGAGATACCATCCCACCGAAGCGAGTCCATAGGTCGCAGCAAGTCTGGTGGCGATATAAGGTGCGGGAGAAGCTCCCACGATTCCGGCAAGATTAAAGGCAAGAGAGGCGCCCGTATATCGGACGGGGGTTGGAAAAAGCTCGGCCAAAACGGTGCCCGCAGGCCCATAAGTCAATCCTGTCACTGAAAATCCCAGAACAAAGAACAGGAGAACAAGTCCCGGATGGTTGGCAACCATCATGGATCCGATCGACAAACCAAAAATAAAAATCAGGATCGTCGCAATCATCATTGACTCCCGACAACCACGGTGATCGGCATAACGAGCCGAGACAGGAATCATGAGCGCAAAACACAGGACTCCTGCCATCTGAAGCATGAGAAAACTCTCTCTCGAGTAGCCCAGATGAGTTGTCCCCCATCCAAGAGCAAAAACGGTCATCAGATAAAAAAGAACAAAAGTACTGAGGAGGGAAAATAGACCGACCAGGAGCGGACCGAAGTGATTTCTCAGGACAGAAAGGGCCGGAAGGCTCGCCCTCTCCCCTCTCTCCATCGCCCGTCTGAAATCAGGCGTCTCGATAAGACGCAAACGTATCCATAATCCGATCATCACCAGAATCGCACTCAATAGAAAGGGAACTCTCCACCCCCACGCAGTAAATTCGTCATGTGTCGTAAAGTGAGAGAGCGCAAGAAAAGTTCCTGTGGAAAGAATAAATCCGATAGGAGCTCCAAGCTGGGGAAACATGCCATACCAGGCCCTGCGGCCTGGCGGGGCATTTTCCGTTGCCAGAAGAACCGCTCCGCCCCACTCCCCGCCCAGTCCAAGTCCCTGCCCCAGGCGACAGAGGGCAAGAAGGAAAGGGGCAACAAGACCGATCTGTCCATACGTAGGCAAAAGACCGATCAGAATCGTCGACAATCCCATAGTCAGGAGCGCCGCCACCAGAGTGGCCTTTCTCCCGACACGATCGCCAAAATGGCCAAAAATGACAGCTCCGATGGGACGGGTAATGAAGGCCAGGGCAAAGGTAGCGAGGGACTGGAGAGTTGCAGTCGTGGCATTTCCCGGAGGAAAGAACAGGGCCGGAAAAACAAGAACCGAAGCGGTCGCAAAAATATAGAAGTCAAAAAATTCAATTGTCGTTCCCACAAGACTTGCCAGAAGAATCTGGGCTTTGGACACCGGCAAACTCATATTCCGTCTAACTCCATGATAATGATAATTTTTTTACTCTATAACCACAGGACAGCTTTCTCGATTTCAGGAAGAATCGAGACCGATCAGAATACAGCTTGATGGGCAAGAAGGCAAAGAAAAGCCTCATCCAATATGGTATGAGTCTTAAAGGGAGTTCGTCTTTCCACCAAGAGATGCGTCTACAAGGGGTCAAATCGTTCATAATGGATGGCATGGTGATCAATATGGATGATAGCAAGCTGAAAACGCTGGCGCAGATAGAAGAATTTTTGAGGGGAACAGGCGAGTTGTTCCATGTTTCCAGGGAGGAGCGATATCCCCTGGTGGAACGGACTCTGACACGGTT
>JAKBPM010000061.1 GCA_021829515.1 Nitrospirota bacterium
GTTTCAACCGCTCCCTGGCCTCGAAATACACCAGATGGTGCAGCTCCACCTGACGAAAAACTTCCGCCTCGAAGGACTTTCGGGAGATCCAGTTGCAGGCTTCATTAAACTGCTCCATGGTCGAAAGAAGAGCCTTGGACTGTTCCTTCGTTGTTGTCAGTTTGACTTTAATTGTTTTATTCATATTTATACTGTATTTAATATTCGTTTTGTTGTCAACTCCATCCAACACTCCATCCAACAGAAAGGAATATCGCATTCCTCCCATCTCTTGGCTGATTAAACCCTAAGAGATGGTATCCTGCGATAAACACTGATGAGCTTGGGGATGGATTCACTCGTGAAAGTTCTTGCAAAAGTGGGCTTGAGGACAATTGTTCTCGTCTTTTTGATGGGGGGTCCATTTGTTGCGGGAACAGCTTCGGCCGATGGTCTGGTCGTTGCTCCGAATATCTACGTTGTTGGAATATCACGCGCTTATGTGAATAGGTGGGCTCGTCCCAAAGTTCTGGGAAGACAGCTTGAAAGCAATTGGTGTTGGGCCGCCTCAGTCCAGATGGTTCTGAATATGGCTCGTATTCCTGTGACACAAGAGCAAATCGTCAAAAGAATTTTTGGTCGACGAGAAAACTCACCGGGCACTCCTGTACAGATCATGAAGGCGCTTGATGGGTGGACCTCCATGTACGAAGGAAAAAATGTATTGGTTAGCGCATTCATTGAGCCCTCGTATGATCAGATCCTTTTGGATCTCTATTTGAACTACCCCGTTATTTTGGCATTGAAATTCGGGGGCAAGATTGGTCATGCGGTTGTGATTACTGCGGCCAAATACAAAGTTGTTAACGGGAAAAAACAGATCCTGTATTTCCTGGTCCGTGATCCATGGCCCAAAAATCCAAGTGCGGAAAAACTGGAACCGCAGCTCTTCAAAGATATAACGGGAGCTATTGGAATAAGAATATCGCTGAAGAACGCTCATTGAGCCTGAGACTACGAATCAGTCCAATCGTCCTGATGGGACTCAGGGCTTTGGCGCAAGCTTTTGAAAGATGGTGTTTCTTGAGAGAAGCTCCGAATAGGTTCCCTGATCCGAAAGCTGTCCATTTTCCATGACAAAGATCCAGTCGCATTCCCTGACGGTTGTGAGCCGATGTGCCACCATCAGGATTGTTTTCTGTCTGGACAGTGTGTGAAGCGCTTCCATGATGACGCCTTCGGTAATGTTGTCGAGGGCGCTGGTGGCTTCATCGAGAACCAGCACCGACGGTTCATGGTAAAGAGCTCTGGCGATTCCGATCCTCTGGCGTTGTCCGCCGCTTAGCCGTACCCCTTTTTCGCCTACTTCAGTCTGATAGCCTTGTTCAAGCTCGTTTTCGATAAAGTCATGGAGATGGGCGAGCCGTGCGGCCTTGATGACCTTATTCCTGTCAATCTGGTCATCCGGAATGCCAAAGGCAATATTTCTCTCAACGGTGTCGTCCATCAGCATGATCTGCTGGGGAACGTAACCGATATTGGCCTGCCAGGCACGGACGTTTTCCTGGGAAACGGGAGTGCCATCAATGCACAGCCTTCCCGATTCCGGTTCAAGAAGCCCAAGAAAGATATCAAGCGTTGTTGTTTTGCCCGATCCGGTCGATCCGACGATGCCGATGGTGGTGTTTGCCCTGATTGAAAGGGAAACACCCTTGAGAACGGGCTCTGCCCTGTTGGCATAGCTGAAGACAATGTTTTCAAGGGAAATTTCCCTTGAAAAGGGAAGGGGTGTTGATGCGGGCGAGGGAACGGGGTGATCGTCTTCTTTCTGGGGTGCCAGCGCTTCCAGATCTTTTGTAATCCGGGCAACGGCCGATATGTTGAAGCGAATGCTCGACAGATTCGCGAATATCTGCTGGAGGGCCGGCATGATCCGGTATCCGGCAAGGGCATAGAGAGCCATCATGGGAAGTGTGTGTGACGCACTTTTCTGGACGCTCAGAAGATAGATGACGATGACGATGATGCCTCCGTAGGCAAGTGTTTCCAGCGCGTAGCGGGGCAGAAGAGAGATCATCTGGCTTCTTGACTGGTAGAGGGCATAGAGTTCGATGGGCTTCTGGAACCGGTCATAGAACTCTCTCTCTCTGCCTAAAAGCTTGATATCCTTGATGCCTCCCAGCGTTTCATAGGCGATTTGTGTGCGTTTGGCATTTTCGACAGAGACTTCATTCCCCGATTTGGACAGGCTCTTTCTGACCAGGAAGAAGACCAGCGAATAAGCTCCTCCCAAAACGAGACCGGAGACCAGGGCAAGCTCGGGGTTCATCCAGACGAGGAGGGCCAGGATCGAAGCGGCAACGACAACCTTTGAGTAAACCGTCAATAACGGGATGAGGATGCCATTGACGATGCGCCCGATCTCCCAGAGGACGTTTTGTACGAGCTCCGAGCTGTTTCTGTTCAGAAAGAAGACATAGGGGTGGTTCAGATAGGCGGAGAACATCTTGTTCGAAAGATCTTTTCCAAGAGAAAAGGAGAATTGGAGAATCCCCCAGATGGTCACGGCGGAAATCAGATTGGATACAAGCATGATGGCAAGAACGATCATTCCGATAAAACGGAGAAAGGTATTGGTGGATGAAAAGGCAAAATATTGGTAAAGAAAGGCCAGGTAATGGTTTTGCACGACAACATTGGGACTGACGACCATTCCCATGAAGGGCATGATCGATGCGATGCCGACGATTTCTGCTATGCCGGAAAGGAGTACGAGAATGCTGAGAAGGGCAAGGCGTTTTCTGTGAGTGGATGTCAGGAGCGCATTCAGCTGTTTTAATAAAATGATCAAGGAATTTTTCTCCTGTGAAACGCATTTTTGCATATGAGGAAGCATTGAAACGCCCAAGCCCGCGACGGGCCGGAGATGACGCTTTTTCTTTCTCTATTTCTACAGGAGATGTTATTCTCTGACAAGAAGCTTTGCGTGATGTCTGTGATCTCTTTTCCTCCAGATAACCGGCAACTTCTGTACATTCTGGATGGAGTCCCGGCGGAGTTGGTCCAAGCCACTGGGGAAAGGATCCACTCCCTTCATATTTATACCATATTTTCGGAACGATTATTTGAGATTATCTTTGTGTCTGCTCCCCGCCGTGAACGGCGGAGCTTCCGGGTTTAACCACGAGACTCTAGAGTGAGTCTCAAAATATTCGGGAAGGTTTTGTGGTCTCGGTCCTTTTCCATCTGGCAGCATGGACAGGGGCATCTTTTGCCGATGACCACAGGAGGAACATGTCTGGATTATTCTGGCCGAGATTCACTATCGCGGGTGCTTAAATCTGGTTAGAAAATGGGGATTGGTGGAGTGAAAAAAGTTCCCTACGCCACCGGTTGAACACAAACAGCTACCGCGTCCTTGTGCATATTCAGTCCTTCACACCGCTCAATCAGTTGTTCGATGGGCTTCCCTCCTGCCAGAATGGTTACGATGGATTAATGAGTTGTCGTTCTCGAGGCAACAATGCGGGGTTCCGGAAGCCTCCCTCGTCAGACCAGAAACGAACTCTTGTTTCGGTACCCAAGAAAACGCGACGTATAGCGAGAACGACAGGAAAAAGGATACCCTATTCGGATCCTGCAGGGTGAGCCCTGCTCATAAAGACTAGACAGAGGTGGCCGCTATGAACACCCAAATGCTTTTCCAATGAGCCAGCATTTCACTGCACCGGATTCCCTGCTGCTTGAAATTCGAGCACTCATTGAGGATGCTCGCCGTCAGGTTTCACGCGCCGCCAATGGCGCTCTGACGCTGACCGAATCCGCAGCGCAAGCCCCTTGATTCATTCATGGGGTGAGCGGCGGTTGATTATCTGGAGTGGATCTTGGATAATGTGCTCATGTCAGAATATAAGGTCAACTACAAATCGAACAACAACGTGGTTTTTTCCTGTAAATACCATGTCGTATGGTGTCCTAAATACCGCAGGGACGTTCTGGTGAATGGGGCGGAGGATCGG
>JAKBPM010000062.1 GCA_021829515.1 Nitrospirota bacterium
GCGGCGCAACACTCGAAACGGTCCGACGCTATGTGGAATCTCAGGGAACGACTGAAAAAGCAGGAAGAAGAAAAACAAAACCGCCCGCTTGACCCCCTCTTGCCCTGCGGGCTAAGAAGGGGAATGCTCGGGCAGATGTTCATGATCGAAAACGGCCGGGTCAGGAATTTATCGGGACGTTTGCCTGCCTGGGCACTGACGACGATCCCCGAGCGGTATCTTAAAAGACAGCGCGGACCGGAACTCTGAAACAAAAAAGTTTTAATTGAATTTTCTTGATAAAGAGATGCAAGAGATCCCTCATCTCCAGTCCGATAAGTCGGATACCGCAACGGGAGATGAGGCAACGATCAAATCTCGTAAAAATCTGATCTGGGGCAAACTCCGTAGACGGGAAGGGTCTTGTGTTGTCTGAGGCACAAATAGCTTTTTCAGAAAGTCAGCCACCACAGTTTCTGGCTCCTGCCAACCGGGTTTTCCGCTATCGAAATCACGAGGACATGACCCGGGACATGGAATCCTGGATTGTAAAAACCATGGTCCATGTGCAAAAGACAAGGGACAGAGAAAAGTCATAGTACCTTTTCCAGGGATTCTCCCATTTTCTGTCCCGCTGTCAGAAAAATTCCTCCCGAAAAAAGCCCCTTCCCCGTCTCACAGAATGGGCATGACTCCTACTGTTTTGACCGTCAGGATCTTCCCGTTCAGCGTTGATTTGAAGTCGATCATTTTGCCCTTCGCCTCGCCAGTCCAGGTCTGCCGTGCTGTCAAGATTTTTGGCGTAAAAACCTGGCATGTTTCCCATGCCGGTTGATTGGGCATATTCGTTTTGATGGTCTTGACCTGGTATCCCTCCAGAGAATCGATCCTGCCCTTGATCTGGTATTTGTCACCGGAAAGATTGTGAACCGATATCGACTCGATCAGATTGATCGCCGGGCCGGGGATTGTTTGATTCCCGCAAATTTCCTTCGGATGATATGCGTACTCAATTTTCTGGAATTTCCACAAGTTTGAAACGGGATTCGATTTGACCGGAGAATTGTAATCGGGAACCATGAGTCTTACCGTCTGATCATGGAGGGACAGCATTTTCGAGGCCATCCAGTCGGTATTGTTATCGCCGTTGATCGGCGTCGATATTCCCGCATCAACATAAATCCCGCCGACGCCCGCAAAAGCGGTCGACGGGATCAGGAGAATTGAGAGGACCGTTAAAACAAGCGTTTTCTTGCCCATTTAACAAACTCCTGCATTCAGGTGGGTTGGGGGTTGTCCATTGTTCGCCCCTCCTAGCCCCGTTCTTGAAGTCCAGCCGGGAAATACCGTTCCGCCGACTCCGTTGTTTGTCGAAAGACCTACCCCTTCAATGTCCTATCCTGATGATGGCTGGCTATTGTTCAGTGACTTTAGCCATTTATTGCTTCGCGAAAGAATATCCTTCCCTATTCTCTCAAGAAATTCCCTCTCTTTTCGATCCACAGACAAAAACTGAGGGTGGGAGGCAACATCTGCGATGTGACGGTCGATCCCCGTTGCCATCTTCCTGACAATCCCTTCCGTCGCTTTTGGAGAGTGACCAATATCTTTCGAGAGACGGATCCAGTGGATTGCCGTCAGGCAATTCGGACGGGACTCTCCGCCTATTTTAAACGCCAGCGTCCTGCTTGTTTTTTCGTAGATGAAGGTATTCATCATGTCGTAGAAAGGAGTCAGAGACAACGCCCCCTTCTTATAGTAAAAAGAAATATTTTTTGAATGTCCGTCCATATTTCCGCAAAGAGCCGAAAAGACGATCCATTTCAACAGCCCCAAACAATCCTTTCCAGGATCGGTTCCATTTTTCTTGACAAGTTTGACAATCTCAGCAAAAGACGGTCCTCCCTCCTCCTCATACTTTTTCTCCTGCCCGATTCCAAGACACTGACAAACGTCGAGTTGTGGCAATCGGTTGACCGACCCATCTCCATTGAATGTCCTGTCGAATCTTTTTACGAGAGTTGCGTTCAGATCCCTCTCGAAAGAAACTTCCGCAACGGGGATACCGACTCTTCCGGCCAATGACATGATAAACGATTCGTTCAAGGCCGATTTGCTGACGGATCTCGCTCCGTAAATATCAGGTTTCAGGATGTGGCTCGATGGCGCTCCGTGGACAGGGATACAGAAATCTCCATGAGCATCTAAGAAAATGGCGAATTTTTCCTGCGCTCCGGAAAGAGATATCCTATACCCCTCGAAAGCATTCATGACCGAGACAAACCCCTTGTTCAAAAAAGACTTCAGGATGCTTCTGTCAACGGGAATATATCTTGGCTGTCCTGAAGGAGAGATCTCTTCAACGGTATAGCCTCCAATCAGATCGCGTCCGAACAAGCGCAAAAAACCGAAAATGTTCGATACATGAAAAGCCTTTCCAATGAGTTCCCTCTCTCGTCCCTCCATGATCAGATTCCCGAAAAAAGAACGATGCACCTCCTCGGGAAAATCGGTGTTTTCAAGAGGAAGAAAATCAGAGAGAGGAACCGCATTCCCGGATTTCAGCCATTCGGCAGAGTAACGAAAAAGAGTTCCCTTGTCCGTCTCTTCAAGCGTTCCGATAACGGTCTCCCCTCTTTTGACAACAAGCCTGTTCACCCGTCCTCTCCTCTTTTGACAAGAAAAATGTCATAGCCCAACAGATGGATCGCCTCCATCACCCGTCCGATTTGCGCCGTTTTTTTTCCGCGTTCGATCTCCCCGAGAAGACGATTCCCGGCGTTCATGAGTCCAGACACTTCATCCTGTGTCAGCATCGCCTTTTTTCTGGCTTTTCGAAGAAAGGCTCCCAACTCTTCAGGCGTTTTCACAAGATTCACATCACCCTCCTATCTAAAAAAATTACCGATAGGTATCTTATACACCTTTGGAGGAATAAAATCGACGATTTTATACCGATCGGTAGGGACTTGATCTTCCATGGGGAGGATCGAGTTTTCCGGCAGTTTCAACGGGGAGATCGTTTCAGATATGCTCCTGGCGATTTTCCCGCAGACATTCCTTTCGCGGTCGTGATATTTGAGGATCGTGTCGATTTTCGCATGTCTCGAAAAATCCATTGCGTGATCGAGGGATATCCCCCCCGGGCAGTGACTTTCACCACCTCCGTGATGGCCGTATGACGAATGCCATGCGGCCGCAAGACGATTACGAACCGTTTTCCGATCATGGCGAGGATGTGATGGATACTCCGTTCGGTGATTCTTCCTCCGAAAACGATTTCCCTCCACTATCGAAATTTCTGAAAAGAGGTCCCGATGTCTCCCCCAGGCAATCGAGCCAGGAAACGATCGACCGCTCCGTCATGTGGCAAAGGTCGAGTGGTGAATGGACTGATGACCATCGATCCTCATTATCCGATCTTCGTTCTGGTATTTTGCATCCTGAAAAAGGCCGATTATATTGGCATTCTGACGCCGCGCCTTCAGAGCCTCAAGATGAAGCATTTCGGTCACGATGCTGTGATCCTTCACGAACATGCACTCCGAAAAGGGACGGAGGACTTCTCTTTTCTGAACTCATCAGACAAGAAAGAACATTTTATGACGGAGCTGACACAGATTATCGGGGAGGTGACCTTTCATCTGGGGTGCGTGGTGATTCGAAAAAATGAATTGAAAGAAAACGAAAACCCGGAAAACCCCTACCATCTGGCTCTTGAAGCCGGGCTCATCCAAGTCGATTCTTTTCTTTCGAATGAAGGTGTCGTTGGCCAGAAAATGCATCTTCTGTTTGAGAAGCGAGGCAAGAATGAAGATGGAGAGCTCAAAAGTGAGTTTCGGAGGCTCTGCGAAAAAAACAGGGATGAAGGGAGAGGGTATCCGTTCGATGTGGTGTTTGTAGACAAGAAGGCCAATCACCTGGGTCTTC
>JAKBPM010000063.1 GCA_021829515.1 Nitrospirota bacterium
TCTCGCCGGGAAAGACATCCAGGATCCTTCTGTAATAATGGATCGCCTGGGATTTGTTTCCCAACAGCTCGTAGGCCATGGCCCTCTTATAGAAAGCATCGGCCTTTTTTCCGCTTTCCGGGTATTTTTGAATGAGCTGGTTGTAGGCATCGATCGCATCCTTGTAATTCTTGGAGTAAAAAAGAGATTGACCGACCCAGAACTGGGCTGACCCCGCCAGATAGGATGAAGGATATCGGGAAATGACCTCGGAAAACTCTTTTTGAGACAAAGAAAAATGGCCGGATTGATAATCCCTCATGGCTTGCGAGTAGATGGATTTTGCGTTTTCTGTCGGAGATCCGGCTTGGGGAACTGTCGCTGAAGGAGCCATCGGGACAGGTGTCGCCCCAGAGAGCGGCGCTGCCGGTTGAGGTGGTGCCGAGGCGATCTGGCCCCTTAACTGATCGATCCTGTGATCGATTGTATCCAGGCGGCCGCGAAGGGACTCAAGTCTTGCTTTCTGGCGATCAAGACGTGCTTCCATATCGGCAATCTGGCTATTGAGCTGGTCTCCTCCTGAGGACCCCAGCTGACTCTGTAGTTTGTGGATTCGGGCCTCATCATTGTCCACCCTTGCTCTCAAATCGGACATGTCAACGGAAGTCGCACAACCAGTCAGGACGAATCCAGCCAAAAGAAGTGAGGAGCGGGACAGAAGAGCTCGGATGTGCATCAAGGACTCCTTCTAAGGAACATTGTGCGAAAGTTCAGGGAATAGCCCACATGGGAGTGATGACATCCCTTGGAAAAGTTCCAATGCGATGGGTATGGGAACCGTCCAGAAACATTTTCATGATGACGCTTTTTCCTCTTACCTGATGGGAATAGATGATGCTTCGTCCATCGGGTGACCAGTCCGGACTGTCATCTTGTCCCCGACCGTGGGTAATCTGGATAGACCTTGATCCATCAGGCGTGGTCAGGCATATCTTAGGACGATGTCGATCATTCATGCAAACAAATGCAACAAGATCTCCGGATGGTCCCCATGCTGGTGAAACATTATAAAAACCATTGTATGTAATGCGATGGACATTTGTTCCGTCCGAATCCATGACAAAGATTTGCGGATGTCCGTCCCGATCGGAAACGAAGGCGATCTGGTTTCCGGATGGAGACCATGAGGGGGAGAGATTGTTGCTCCGGGAAAAGGTCAATCGATTGAAGGTCTTGTCCTTGAGGGTCGTTACATAAATTTCTGTCCGTTGTGAACGGTTGCCTTTTGAAAGCGCCACAGCCAGATGAATGCCATCTCGTGAAAAATCGGGAGTGATATTGAGCCCCGGGAATCTTGCCAGAGCGGTTCTTCTTCCCGTCCGGAGATCGTAAACGAGAATCTGCGGGTCCATGTGAAGATAGGAGACATAGGCGATCTGGTGGGTTTTTAATGACCATGCCGGAGAGTAGGCGAGAACATGGTCAAAGGTCAGACGATGCAACCCTTCCCCATCAAAATCCATCGCGTAGAGATCATATCCACGCCTGGGATTTTTTCCGATGAAAGCGATTTTTGCCATCGCGATTCCCTTAAGCCCGGTAAACTGAAAGATGACATCATCGACAAATCGATGGATCGCGTGCCTTGCCGCACCGGAAGTGGTGTATTCTCTTGAGAGGAGAACCTTTCCGGAAACCGGATCCCTCACAACCCCGAGAACATGAGTACCCGTTCCGTCTTCGGTCACTCTTGCCGCCGCGACACCTTCATACCCTCCTGAAGCCAGCATGGAGGTTCCCTCTCCTGTCAGGCTGATCGCCTGAAGCTTGGATACCGCTTCGTTTGAGGGGATTGAGACATCGAAGTACCCTGACTCCACCAGATCCCGAAAAATAAGATCCTGCGCCTCCTTGGTCGCCTTCGATGATGCCACCGCCCCCTGTGTCAGCGGTATATAGGCAAGTTTGAACATCAGGCCGGTCTGGTTGGATATCACGCTCAGATCGATCGCATTGGCCTTTTCTCCATGGCTCATGAAGAAGAGAGTGGTGAAAAGGATCAATACCAGAGATAGGGGAGAAACAACGCGTATTGGCTGATGAAAAAAGGAAGTATTGTTATTTTCCATCAAAAACATCTCCATGGGATGTGGCTTCAAGTGTGACAGTGACCACTTCTTCCTCTTTTCGAAAAGAGGACGGCATCCGGGGAAAAGGCACAGACCTCAGGACGCTCATTGTTGCGGCTTCATCAAAGAGAGGTGATCCGGAGCCGGTGATCACCTCGGGATCGCCCTTGATCGAACCATCCTTCAATAAAACAAAACGGACAGTTGCTCTTAACCCTTGGGAATTGGGTGGAGGAAACCAGTTCGACTTGATCCGGGAAATCAGCAGATGTTCCAGGAAGGTTGGGAATGCCTCCCCCTGTATGTCCATCTTAACAGGATTGGGCTTGGTATTTTCAACCCTGCTTTTGGTTGGAAGCGGTTTGACAAGAGATTTTTTGGGCGCACTCTTGTGAAAAACCTTTGACTGCTTTTTCACAACCGGTTTGCTGGGTTTAACGGGTTTGCGGATTTTTTTGTGAATGACCGGCCGTTTTTTTTGGGGCACTGGCTTGTGTACGACAGGATGAGGCTTTGTCCTTACATGGACAATCGCATTTTTATGGACCGGAATGGTTTTGACCACGGCTTTTTTGGGCTCTGAGTGTTTCGGGACCGGTGGAGACTTTTTCGGAACGGGTGGAGAGGGAATTTTTTTGACATCGGTCTCGGTCACCAGAGTGACGGTCGTCGCGGAAGGAAATCCCTTCGGACGATGATCCTTAAAAAGGAGTATGGCGAGCAGAAGACAAAGATGAACCAGCAGGGATAAAAGGTAGAACCAGGCTGGAGAGAGTCCGCCAACCGAACGGGTTTGTGAACGGATCACGAAATATCAACCTGCTTTTTGGGGAACCGGTACCGTAATCATTCCAAGTCGATCAATTCCAGACTGTTTTACCAGATCCATCAAATGAACAACCGTTCCATAGTCGACTTTTTTATCGGCCTTCAGATAGACCGTGACTCTGGCATCTTTTTTATGGGCGGCAGAAAGAAACGGTTTGACCTGGTCCCATGTGATCTGTTTGGCATCGGCATACACTTTTCCGTCATGGGTAATAGTCAATATGACTTTGGGGGCAGGTTTCTTGAGGCTGTTGGTGGCCGTTTTGGGAAGGTTGATCTTGAGTCCCCTGTAAAGCAGCGGTGTCGCAAGCATAAAGATGATCAGGAGAACGAGAACAACATCAATAAAGGGTACCATGTTGATCTCTGCAAGATAATCGTTCCTGCGGGACCGCATATCCAGCTTCATTAGTCTTTCCACCGGCTTTCAGCGAGAATGTTCAGTAGTTCGAGGGTGAATGTATCACCAAGGGCGGTCAGTCTGCGGATCTTCTGGAGAAATGTATTGTAGAAAATAACGGCAGGAATGGCGGTAAAAAGTCCTGCAGCTGTTGTCACAAGCGCATCTGCAATTCCGGGAGCCACTGAGGCGATGCTGGCAGAGGCCTGATGGGTAATATCCCTGAAGGCATGGATAATTCCCCAAACCGTACCGAACAGGCCGACGAATGGGGCAATATTGGCGGTTGTCGCCAGGAACTGAAGATGTGTCTCAAGACGGCCGGTCTCTTCCTGAAGCGCCTGAATCAATGTGCGTTCAAGAACGTCAATATCCCTTTCGCTGTATTCAGAAGATCCAGTCTTGTCCCTGAGCGCCCTGACTTTTTCGTAAGCCGAACGAAAAAGAAACGCGAGAGTGGAGCTTTTGAATTCAGCCGATTCTTCATAAAG
>JAKBPM010000016.1 GCA_021829515.1 Nitrospirota bacterium
ATGCGGTGGTGTCTCAATCCGCGTATATCAGTCTGTTAGACCGTTGTCGATGCTCCGTGTATTGCTCCGAATCCAAAGGACCGGAAAGTCGGGAGACACCCTGCCCCAAAACCTTGCAAGGAAGAAAATGGTGAACCCTAGGATTAGAAACAAAGAAATTTTTGATAGATTATATAATGATTATCTTTTATTAATATTGTCAGACAATCCAAGCGAAGATGCCCAAAAAGAACTTGCCGAAAAGATCGCTAAAGAAACAAATCAACTGTCATTAGTTGATAGGGAAAAAGCGATCCTGGAATTATTGGATTTAATAGGTAAATCAGCTATAATTTTAAAGAAACCTTTCTTTAACAGTAAGCAGATCGAATACATTGCTTCTGCGGTAAACGCCATTGCATTTGCTCAGTTTGCTTATTTTGGCTATACTGCTTACATAGCGTTCCCAACGAATTGGTTAGGAGTTGGGCTCTCTGCTTTGTTATTTTTTGCGCTACAGGCTTTTTCAGTCTCAATTCTTTTTTTTACAAGGTATTTTGATGGAAAATAAGGAGAAATCCAATGACTAGTTATTGGATTACATTTATATCGTTTACAATAATTATGGCATTAATTGCGGGTGGTATTCTTGTAATTCTTAATAAATCAATTAAAAAACATCGTCACTCCTAATATTTCCCTCTTCTCTCCCGCCGCTTCTCCTGGACCGTCCGAATCTCCTTCCCGTATCGAATCCCGGCCTCTTTCAGGAGCCGGACCACGACCCCGGATCGGGTACATCCCCATGCTTCCTGAAGGTCCTCCAGAATAAACTTGTCTGAAAGCTGGAGGGAAAACTGCATCAGCCTGAGCGCCTTCACCCCATCGATGGCTTCACGGCGTTTCCGGGAGGCTTCGGCCCGTTCGCTGGCCGTGCTCCAGACCTTCTTTCTCCCCATGTGAATTCCTCCTTTTATGAAACGAATCATGATTCGATAACACCATTTCAATAGTGACGCCGGTCACACTTTATTGTGCTTCCTGTTGTTTTTACGGCATGAATCGGTAGAATGGGGCGGACGCATCAAGGCTTCATCGTTTCCGGACCCCATAAATAAGTCGCTCGGGAGAACGTCTTTCCCCCGGTCAGGACTCCTTTGTTGGGTCAACCCAAGGCCCCGTGAGGGATCAGGTCTGGGAGATTCTTGCGGAGAGACCGCATGATGGAAGGAGTCGCCAGATTCTGTCTTGAGGACCTATATGAAAGCTTTCATATGTGTATATCGACATAAGAAACCGTCTGATCAGGAATGGATCAAAACCCAAGAAGCCAACCTAGAAAATCCAGACATCCAAGAATTTTTGGATGGTTATAATCAATCCTTTTTTGATTGGGGAGATGATCCTGGATTTTTCGCTGCGTTAAAACAATTTAAAAATCCTTGCCTTGCTTCTTGGGGTGTCTGTCGACGAGATGTCCGGAAACAGCTATGTCCGGGGGATTTCATAATCTGGTTTTGCGCCTTCCAAAATTCAAAATCGAGTGTGGTTGACTACTTTTTTATTGGATGTACGACTGTTTCGCATGTAATAAGGTTTGAAGATCGCGCGGAAAGTACTGTGTTTGAGTCATACAAGGATTTTTACAATACACTAGCTATTTGTGAATATGGTAGTCTTATGCAAAAAGAGACATTCTACAACTATCACAAAGATTGGAATAAGCGTATCCAATCGCCTTACATTGTCTTTAGTGATGATCCTTCCCTATCAGCCGTGAATTTGACCGATCCAAATCTTGTGGCGAGGAAACGCGACGAGGATACTGACGAACAATGGTTGTCTGATGAATTTTCTCAACGTTTGGAGAAGGTCATTTTTAAAGACCTTCAAATTAAACGGCATCTCCGAACAACTCATCCACAACGCCCACACAGGCAAATTGCTTTGCATAAATCACCGCTTGTTATGAGCAGAAAAGATTTTTCGATTCTTGTAGGCACCAGAGATTCAATCCTTTCTCTGATGATTTGGAGAAGAAATTGATTGTCTTTAGTGTTCATTCGGCTTCGATCACCGGACACAAGACGTTGCAGATGTTGAATGAGGAGAGAAATGACCGTACTAGATGATATAAGAGAACTTATTTTGAGAATTTCCCCCCAGACGATTTGCGACGACTGCATAGCAGAAAATCTTAGCCTCAGCGTTCGTCAACATGCTAACCACAAAACACGTGAGTTGGCTTCGCATCAAGGTTTTTTCCGCTGCTCAGGTCGCTGTGACGTTTGCCATAAAGAGAAACTGGTAATCTGGCATATCTAAAGAATCCTGATTCTATATTTATTCGGGGGATAGGTTTTTTGGCTCCGGAAAGATATCGGAAAATGGCTTGAATCAAATGCGGAGTTGTTGAAGTGGGAATCCGTCCATTCGAAAAGAGCGATCTTCTTTCGGTTGCTTCCATTCATGAAACGTCTTTTCCGAGACAATTTTTATCCAAGGACTGGATTGGATGTATTTATGGGGCTTTCCCTCGTTCCAGAATTTACGTTGCCGATCTTGACGAGACAATTGTTGGATATGTCGTCTGGACAGAGAAAAGCGGCTTTCGAAAAGACGCTGTTCTTGAGTTGGAACAGATCGCAGTTGCAGAAAGCTTCCGTGGCCAGGGGATTGGCAAGTCTTTGATCGAACAATCGCTTGAGATGGTAAGGGATTGTCTGAAAGAGCGTGGTTCTCGTTTGAAAGCCGTTATGATTTCGACCCGGACAGATAATGATGCTCAACGGTTATACAGGAAAGTCCTGGGAGCGGAGCCTGTGGCGGTCATTCCAGGGATATTTTCTGCGGATGAAGTTTTGATGCTTGGATTGAATAAAATTTGTGACGATGAGATTCAATGAACTCGAAAAATTATAGGGTATACTATAAGAGTTCTACGCAAATACCAGGAGGTGAAAAATCATGAAAAAGAAAGCTGAAATTCAGAAAGTTAGGCAGGTTGATCAGGATATAGATCAAGCGATTCAGAAGGTTTATCAAGAATATGGACCTGATTTGTCAATGTTTTTTTCTGAAATTCAGACAAAGTTGGAACAAGAAAATAAGAAAAATTCCTCTGGAAAATTCAATTTGATACATAAGAATGGCTGAAAAATCAGCCATTCTCACGCCAAATATTAATTTTCGAGCAAACCCTGCGCGTGCTATCTACATTCAAGGTTCAATCGATCAAAATCTCGTTAATCAAATAACTCCAAAGATAATTGAATTTCAGAATCAAAGTCGTGATCCAATAACTATTTATATAGATAGTCTTGGTGGATCAATAAGTAGTGCCGAAACGATAAAAAGACTATTGAATGCTTCAGATCAGGATGATCATCCTCCATGTCGGATAATTTCAGTTGTTACCGCTCGTGCTGCCAGTGCTGCCGCAGATCTCCTCTCCTTTGGAGATTATGCGATTTCGTATTCAGAGTCGTTTATTCTTTTTCACGGAACACGTCACCTTCTTGATGATCCCGTTACTGTTGATGATATTGCTTATATTTCCAGTGATTTAAAATCAGGGAACGAAAGATTTGCCATGGAATTGGCTAATCATTCTATTGAACGATGGGTATTTCGATATTTGTTTATTTTGCCAAAATTTGATGAATTCAAGAAAGAAATGGGTAAACCAAAGTCATCGGATTTTGAATGTTTTTGTGGGGTTATTCTTTCAAAATTGTCTGAGAATGGAAAAAAAATATTTCAAAAAACTTTTAATCGTTATTCAAAGTATCAGCAATTATTATCAGCTGTTGGTAAGCTCAGGATTTCTAAATCACTTATAAATATAGAAGGACAGCTTTTAAAAAAAATTATTGATTTTGAAATAAGAAAACATAGAAAAGAAAAAAATTGGACATTTAGCAAAGGAGGTATAAATCAATTAGTTGATGATTTTTATATTTTAAATGAATATGTTTCGATATATAATCATAAACAGATAGATGATTTATGTAAAAGGTGGGATGATTTCTTTTTGACGAGGGCTGATAAGAAGAATTTTGAATCATTGCCCGAAAAAGAAAAAGAAGAAAAAAAGATGAATTTTCTGAAAGAATCAATTAGACCGGTATGGTTATTTTTTGCCGCTCTCTGCCATATCCTGCAAGAGGGTGAGAATGAGTTGATTCCTAAAGATGCCTTCTGGCTTGGTTTAATAGATGAAGTTATTGGGGAACCCGACTTGCCAACATTACGCATTCTTGTTGAATCCAACCCATCTTAATTTTTCTATTTCCTGTCTGTGGATTTAGTTGATCATTTCTAAAGGCTATGTTGTAGGGTAGCCGGGGGTCATTTCTGACCCCAAGCCCCCGAGGAACCCGGCGTGAGACTTTCGCCTCACCGGGCTCGATCAGATCAAAAGCCACTCCTTCTTTCGGAGGACCGGTTGGACAAAATAATAATCTCCAACCTTCACGCTACTCACCGAAGGCCCCATAGCTTTCGCCGGAGGGAGCGCACGTTCTTGCGAACGTCCTACCGCTTTTCCTCCTACTGGAGATTAAACGGCTTTTGTGTGACGACCCAACATGCGGAAGTCTGCCCGGTTTCCCGTGGGATGATGTTGCCTTGCGGCGCAACCCCTATCCGGCCTATTACCGGCCGGCCTTCGCTTCTTCCACAATCCTCTGCCGACCGCTCCGACAGGGTTACTTGCGCTTCCCCTGCCTGTAAAGATTCGCGCAGGCGGAACGACCGGTTTACCGCGTTCGACGTGAAGCACACGACTGGGTTAGGCCCCTTCTATCCCCCGGCAGCACCTTGTCCCTGTGATCGGAAATGGCAACCGATCAACCCCACTGCCTCCCGTTTTGGGTCAGGCCGCCAGCATCTTGGGCCTGTCAACATTCACGAGGGTTCCGAAGGTTCACATCTGTTGGCCTTACCAGCCAGTCTCGCCCCAAGCCACCTCGATGCTGGCAGCAACCGCCGATCCTCACAGACCTTGCGGCCCCTTACGGGAGGGATACTTGTGTTCCGTTGGCTTCACACGGTTCCGTTACCAGAGCCGCATGCAACGGTAGACTACGGGAGAGGGAACTCCCGGTTCCGCTCCTTCAGAATGAAGGTGGAACAATGCTTCACGACGCTTTCGCGTCGCACGCCATTTCATGTTGCAAGCCTCCTGATCAGGTATAGACTTGATTCAGGAGGTGATTCCCATGAAGAAACCTAAATTCCAACGATGTCTTCGAGCTGTTGGCTCCATGACATCGGCTAAGAGACAGGATCTCAAGGTTGCGATCGAGTGGCGGGACAAGAAAGACCTGGTCGCCGAGGTGGTCTCCCTGGTGGGAACTCCCACCGCGTGTTCTCATTGCCACACCCGGAGATCCGGCCATGGGGGCACGCAGCCGGACTCCCGCGCTTCCGGTGCCGGGGATACAACCGCACCTTCAATGCGTTGACGGACACGCCTCTTGCGGGTCTTCATCGCAAGGACCGCTGGCTTTTCTTCCTGGAAAAGTTCCACGAAGGGGAGTCGGCCCGTTCGCTGGCCGTGCTCCAGACCTTCTTTCTCCCCATGAGAACTCCTCCTTTTATGAAGCAAATCATGATTCGATATAAGCGCCAAAGCAGAGGTCATAATTCTCAAAATTCATGTGGACTCCCGGAAAGGTGATGGGTAGAATGCGAAGGTCCTTATAAGATCAAAACCAATCGAAGGAGTCCAGATGAGGTCGAGACGGCGTTGGCCGTTGATTGCTCTATTTTCTATAGTGAAGGTCTTGTAGAAACTCAGGCCACCTTGAATTTTTTGGTATATGGGAGGAACTATAGAAATGACCGGGTACGGAGGAATCCGGACCTTCGAATGACGCGATCCTGACACAGGGGATGAAGTAATGAGTCTAACTGAACCTCTGGCTCTAAGGTTAAGATGGCTTAAACAGATGGGTAATCCTCAAATTCATTCTGTTTGGGGTCAGCTTTGGAAAATGATTTATTCGGATTTGAACCACAGAACGATTGGCCTGATAACCGAAATAGAACCTAATTGTCCTCTCAATAATCCCATGGTCCGAAGATTGGTAACGGATGGATGGATACCACTCCAGGTACTTTGGATCCGTCGTCTGTGGTCGGAAAGGAAAGATGATATTTCCGTCAGGCGAATTATTCACGACATGAAACGAAACATATCTGTTTTTACAAGGAAAAATTATCTAGACTGGTCGGGATTGCCCTACAAAGTACCAAGATTCACTGATGAGGAATTATTGAACAATCCTGTTCGCCCCCTACCGGGCTCCGCATTTGTCTCACCTGACTCTCCATTTATGATAACCATGCGGATCTCTACAGCTCATGAACAATTTGACCGCCTTTCAAAAACAAGTCCTGTCGACAGAAAACCCTCAGATCATATCCCAAAGCAACTGTTTGAAGGTCTAGAAAATCATGTTCAAAGCAGTGGTATTGGTAAAGTTGTTAACTGGAGTCACCAATATGTTGCTCATGCTGGAGATCCCGAGCATTATAGTTGGAAAGATCAGAAAGCAACTTGGGGTGATATCGCATCCTCTCAGCGTGTTCTTTCTCAAGTGGCCCAGATAATTTCCGGAATGATATTGAATGGGCCTTTCTCAGCCCAACTAGTTCCTACAGCACAATACGACAGGTTTGAGTATCTCGAAAATGTTGTATCTCGAGATACCTTGCAGAAAGCACACGAAAAGCGGGCTGAATTGGAATGTGATCGAAATTCTTGGATTATGGGAGATCTTTTGGGAGTCATCGGTTGGTGATGGAAGGCTGGTAGAGATGCAATTACAGGACGTGCTTGACTCGTTTCGAAGGATTGCAAAGTCCGAAAGGGAAAAAGGCGATCTTTTCGAACGCCTGGTGGTTGCGTTCCTGAAGGCCGATCCTCTTTTTAAGGATCGGTTCGAGGATGTCTGGATCTGGAAAGAATGGCCCGATCTCCATACCAATGGATTCGATCAGAGGGATACCGGAATCGATCTGGTCGCCGGGGAAAGAGAAGGCGGTTATTGTGCCATTCAGTGTAAATTCTTTGCGCCGACCGACACAATCGATAAAAAAGACATCGATTCATTCTTCACGCTATCCGGAAAAGAACCCTTCACCAGCCGGCTGATCGTTTCCACAACGAACAAATGGAGCGTTCATGCGGAAGAAGCCCTTCGCAATCAGAAAATTCCCGTCAACCGGATCGGGCTGGCGGATCTTGAAACCAGTCTCGTCGACTGGAGCCGGATCGTTCCGGCGGAACCCGAACGACTTTTCTTCAGACCCAGAAAGTCGCTGCTTCCCCATCAAAAGATTGCTCTTGAAAACGTCGTGGATGGCTTCCGGGATCACAACCGCGGCAAGCTCATCATGGCCTGCGGCACCGGAAAGACCTTCACCTCCCTAAAGATCGCCGAATCCCTGGTCCCTGAAGATGGGGTGATCCTGTATCTCGTTCCCTCGATCGCACTTGTGTCCCAGACCCTCTCCGAATGGGTACGGGAATCCGAAGGTTCCCTCCATTCCTTCGTCGTCTGTTCGGACACGACGGTTGGAAAGAGAAAGAACGATTTTACAGAAGACCTCCGGGTTCACGATCTGGCTTATCCTGCCACTACCGACCCCGAGAAGCTCGCTAATCATGTTCTCCGCCACCGACGGTCAAGGACAGGCCGAACCGTTGTTTTTTCCACGTATCAGTCCATTCAGGTCATTCACGATGCCCAGGAAAAGTTTAGTCTTCCTTCCTTCGATCTTGCCATCTGCGATGAGGCGCATCGAACCACGGGTGTCACGGCCCAGGGGGAAGCAGACTCTGCCTTTGTTGCCGTGCACCGAAAGGATTACATCGGAGCCAAAAAGCGGCTCTACATGACGGCCACTCCCCGGCTTTATACCGACAGTGCCAAGTCGAAAGCCCGGCGAAACGAATTTCATCTCTATTCTATGGATGATCCGGATGTGTATGGTCCCGAGTTCCATCGCTTGGGATTTTGGGAAGCTGTCCAGAGGGATCTCCTGTCCGATTACAAAGTCCTCGTTTTAATGGTGGACCAAGAGGATATTTCGAGGCGCTTTCCCTATCTCATGGATCTGAAGGGAGATGAGATTCCTCTTCCAGACGCGGCGAAGATCATTGGCTGCTGGAATGGTCTGTCCAAAAAGATGGTTTCGGACGATGGGGCGGTTCGGTCCGATCTCCCTCCCATGCGACGTGCAGTCGCTTTTTCCCGGTCGATCAAGGATTCGGATGCGCTTGCCAAGCGTTTTTCCCACATTGTAGACCAATATCTTGAAAGTCTGTCCGTGGATACCGAAGAAGATCCACCCCTCAAGTGTGAAGTTCGGCATGTGGATGGGACCTTCAACATTCTCCAGAGGAATTCCCTCTTGGAATGGCTGAAATCCGATGAAATCGGAGACAACGAATGCCGGATTCTGTCCAATGCCCGATGTCTTTCGGAAGGTGTCGATGTTCCCTCTCTGGATAGCGTGATCTTTCTGAACCCTCGGGATTCCGTCGTGGACGTGGTGCAGTCGGTGGGCCGCGTCATGCGAAAATGCCCCGGTAAAAATTACGGATACATCCTCCTTCCCATCGTCGTCTCTTCAGACGTGGAGCCTGAGGAGGCATTGAACAACAATGAAAACTACCGGGTCGTCTGGACAGTTCTCCAGGCTCTCCGGGCGCACGACGACCGGCTGAACGCCGAAATCAACAAGCTCGATTTAAACAAGAATGCCAGTGACAGAATCCAGATCATCGGAAAACCCTCTTCAATAGATCCCAGAAATCAGGGAGAAGTGCCGTTCACATTGCCGGAAATCAATGAGTGGCGGGAAGCAATCTATGCTCGAATCGTCAAGAAGTGCGGATCAGCCACCTATTGGGAATCCTGGGCGAATGATGTGGCGGCTATCGCCCAGAACCAGATTGCCCGGATCAAAGGCCTGCTCTCCAGTCACGATCCACATCCTCGAAAGGTTTTTGAGGAATTTCTGGACAACCTTCGAACTGGCATCAATCCGGAGATCAAGGAAGACGAGGCAATCGAGATGCTCTCCCAGCATGTCATCACCAAACCCGTCTTCGACGCCCTGTTCGAAGGATACTCCTTTACAGAACACAATCCCGTCTCTCAGGCCCTTCAGACCTTTCTGGACGAGATTCGGGGCCGGTCGATCGAGTCCGAAACGGAAAAGCTGGAAGGATTCTATGAGAGTGTTCGAGAGCGGGCCAAGGGGATCAAGAGTTCCGAAGGCCGTCAACGGGTCATCGTCGAGCTTTACGACAAGTTTTTCAAGACGGCCTTCCCAAAAATGGCCGAACGTCTGGGAATTGTTTATACACCGATCGAGGTCGTGGATTTCATTCTCAAAAGCGCTGACCAGGTTCTAAAAAAACATTTCGGAGAGGGTCTGACCGATTCCGACGTTCATATCCTTGATCCTTTTACGGGCACGGGAACCTTCCTTGTCCGTCTTCTCCAGAGTGGACTGATCCGTTCCAAGGACATGCCCCGGAAATACCGGGAAGAACTTCACGCCAATGAAATCGTCCTTCTGGCTTACTACATTGCCGGCATCAACATTGAATCAGCATTTCATAACAAAACCGAACGACCCTATGAACCCTTCCCGGGAATCGTCCTGACCGATACCTTCCAGATCGGAGAGAAAGAATCCCCGTTCTGCGGTCGGGTTTTCCTCCCCGAAAACAATAAAAGAGTGGTACGTCAAAAGGAAGCCCCAATTCGGGTCATCGTCGGGAATCCACCATATTCCGTCGGTCAAAAAAGCGAAAACGACAATAGCAAAAATCGGGCTTATCCAAGTTTAAAAAAGCGCATCAAAGATACTTACGCGAAAGAATCCAGTGCTGGACTTAAAAAAAGCCTTTATGATTCCTACATTCGCGCCATTCGCTGGGCCAGCGATCGGATCGGAAACAAGGGAGTCATTGGATTTGTGACCAATGCCTCGTTCATCGACAGCAACGCCACCGATGGTCTCCGGAAATGTCTGGGAAAGGAGTTTTCGGAGATCTACTGCTTCAATTTACGAGGAAACCAGAGAACATCCAGCGAACAATCCAGGAAAGAGGGGGGAAAGATCTTCGGATCCGGAAGCCGGACCCCCGTGGCCATCACCCTGTTCGTCAAGAATCCTTCCATCGCCGGTCCCTGCAAGATCCACTATCACGACATTGGGGATTATCTGAGTCGGGAACAAAAGCTTAAAATCATTTCTGAAAAAAGCTCTATTGAAGATATTCCCTGGGCCGTAATTCATCCCAACAAGGCCGGGGATTGGATTAACCATCGAAGTGGAGATTTTGAAAAACTCCTTCCGTTGGGAAATAAAAAGAATGACCGGAGTGACAAGACAATTTTTGAGATCTATTCCCTAGGTGTTTCGACGAGCCGAGACAGTTGGACCTATAATTTCTCCCGAGAACGACTGATTCAGAACATGCGGTCCATGATCGATTTCTATAATGAGCAGGTCCGGGATTTCGCAGCTAAAGGGCTCGACAAGTCGGCCAAGATCAAAGATGTGGAATCGTTTATTGATACGGATCCAAAGAAAGTCAGTTGGTCGCGAGCGTTAAAACAAGATTTACGCAAAAAGAAAACCCATCCTTTTGAGGAACGCTTCATTATCACTGGAATGTATCGTCCATTTTGCAAGCAGTGGATGTATTTCGACCAAAATTTTAATGAGATGGTTTATCAGATTCCTCGAATCTACCCGAAACAAGATCTTGAAAATAAAGTCATTTCTGTGATGGGAAGAGGTGAGGGAGAAGATTTCTCGGTACTCATAACAAATTATTTACCAAACTATCATTTAATTCCCAGCGGCCAATGTTTTCCTCTTTACCGGTACGAACAGGTCCAAGACTCTGGAATTGAACGGTTTATAGATGGAAAAAAGTATCTAGAAACAGAATTCCGCAGACAAGACGCTATTTCGGATCAATCTCTTGAGGATTTCCGTTCCGCTGAAAGTGCAGATCTTACAAAGGAAGACATTTTTTACTACGTTTATGGGATCCTTCACTCTCCAGATTTCCGGACACAATACAAATCCGATCTTTCGAAGAATCTTCCAAGAATTCCCAAGCCATTAAGACCCGGAATATTTGGGGTCTTTTCCAATGCCGGCAAAGATCTTGCTCACCTTCATCTCGATTACGAGACCGTCAATCCTTATCCTCTGGAAGAGAAAACGGACGGAATGATTACTCGGATGCTCCCCAAAGAGTTCTATCGCGTCGAAAAGATGCGCTTTGGAAAAAGATCTGATAGCAAGCCGGACAGAACGACAATCGTTTATAATTTCCCATCTGACATTGACCGGGATCCCCTTGGAAGCCTACGAATATATCGTCAACGGAAAATCAGCGATCGAATGGGTCATGGACCGCTATCAAGTCAGGGTCAACAAAGACAGCGGAATCAAAAACGATCCCAACGAGTGGTCCGAGGATCCGCGTTATATTCTGGACCTCCTGAAACGGGTTGTGCTGGTCAGCGTTGAGTCAGTGAAGATCATAAACAGTTTACCTCCCTTGCAAGGAATGGAACCAAATAAAGGGTACGGAAAGGTATTTATGGAAGGGGAATCCGCCGCGGCGGAAGAAGAAGAAAATGGGTGAATATATGTGTTGCTTAAGGGGATTCGCATGACTTTAGGGTCAATTGCAGTAATAGCAGAATTACTTTCTTCTACCCCTTTCGCATCCTTTCCTGTTGAAGAAAAACTGGTCCTCACGACAGAAGAATTTCTTGCCACAATCAATTTTCCAGACCCTCTCGACTTCAAAGTTGTTCAGTATATTCTTGAAAATCCTTCTTCTCTATACACCTTAACCCCAAGAAAATTTGAAAAATTCATTGCGAATGTGGTCCAAGAATTAGGTTACAGCGTTAAGCTTGGAAAAGGCAGTAAAGATGGTGGGGTAGATATCCTCGCAGAAAGAAGTGTTCCTTTTGGGAAAGAGTTGATGATTGTGCAATGTAAAAGGAATCGTGAAGACCGAAAAGTCGAAGAATCAACGGTGAAACAACTCTATACAGACATTGCGATCAGGGATGCAAGTCGTGGCTTGATTGTCACAACATCAGATTTTACGAGAGGTGCGAGAAAATTCATGGAGATGTACAAATACAAAATAGATAATTTCACCAAGGTAAACCCCCACCTCCGGTGGGGGACCCCTAAAGTTTGACAATTCCGGGAATAAAAAAGAGCCTCCTGACGTGGACTGCTCAAAGTCACGAAAGGAGGCTCGATGAGAAACGAGCAAAGTTTAAGTCACACGAGATGGGAATGCAAATATCACATTGTGTGGGTTCCAAAATACCGGCGGAAGACACTTTACGGGAGGGTTCGGCAAGAACTGGGAGATGTGTTGCACGATCTGGCCCGGCAAAAAGACAGCCGGATTTTGGAAGGCCATTTACAACCCGACCACATTCACATGTTGATGTCGATTCCACCGAAGTATTCGGTGGCCCAAGTGGTGGGGTATGTGAAGGGAAAGAGTGCCATCCATATTGCCCGGATTTACCTGGGTCAGAAGAAGAACTACAACGGAATGCATTTCTGGGCACGGGGATATTCTGTGTCGACCGTTGGGGCGGATGAAGAGGTCATCCGCAACTACATCCGGAATCAGGAGAAGGAAGACCAGAAGATTGACGCATTGACGGGAAGGTAAGGGGAATGCCCCCCTTTGGGGGGCGGATGATCTTTTGAACATGCCGCTTTGAGCGGCCCACAAGCTTTTGAAGCCTCCACCTCTGGTGGAGGTGATTCACGTGCGCCCGGCATGGGCGCGATCTTGGAGGTGGAAGTCCTCCCGTAAGCTGACCACAGCGAGCGAAGCGAAGCGCAACCGCGCAAGGGCGACCGAGCGTGGGGAGGAAGCGTGGAACGAAACTGCGAGCCGATGGACAAGAACCGGATACGAGGCGTCCCCGATCAGGGCGAGCAGGCGTGATGCTGCGAAGCCTTTGTGGTCAAGGAGAAGGGGCGTAAATTCGGCGGTTGCGCAGTGAAGGATCGCGGTCTTACCTGGGGAGATCTCGCCTTGCGTCCGAAAGGACGACGGAGCGATCCGGATCGAGAAGTCAGCAGAGGCCGTAGTAGCTGCCCGAACGGGGCGAAGGGCCGAACGAGAAGGAGAGCCGGAGATTATGGAACTCGGAAGGGGAAGGCATCAGAAGCCGGGGACACCCGGGCGGACCGATCGAAGGGACGGTGAAGCCGGATCGGAGGCGGGACGCGATGAAACCCTTTTGGCGTGTCATAAACCCGAAGGCTTGGGGCGAGAAGACCTGCTGGAGCGGGTTCTATCGCGAGAGAACATGGCTGCGGCGTGGAAACGCGTCGAAGCCAACAAGGGAAGCGCCGGAGTGGACGGACTGTCGATCGAAGAGACCGCCGAGTCCCTGAAGACCCAATGGCCCAAGATCCGGGAGGAACTCTCAAACGGGACGTATCGGCCGCAAGCCGTGCGCCGCGTGGAGATTCCGAAACCGGGAGGAGGGGTAAGGGAATTGGGAATCCCCACGGTGGTGGACCGACTGATCCAACAGGCCTTGCTGCAAGTCCTGCAACCGTTGATCGACCCGACGTTCTCGGAGTTCAGTTATGGATTTCGGCCGGGCCGGAGTGCGCATGATGCGGTGCGACAAGCGCAACATTACGTGCAGGAAGGCTTCCAGATTGTGGTCGACGTCGATCTCGAGAAGTTTTTCGACAGGGTCAATCACGACATCCTCATGGACCGATTGGCCAAAAGGATCGCCGACAAGCGGATTCTTCGGCTGATTCGCCGGTATCTCCAGGCCGGAATCATGGGGCATGGCGTGGTCGAGGAGCGCTCTGAGGGGACCCCGCAAGGTGGCCCGCTATCCCCGCTCCTGGCCAACGTGATTCTGGATGAAGTGGACAAGGAACTGGAACGGAGAGGGCATCGATTTGCCCGGTACGCCGACGATTGCAATATCTATGTTCGCAGTCGGCGGGCAGGTGAACGGGTGCTCCAATCCCTGAGACGCCTTTACGCGAAGCTTCACCTGAAGGTGAACGAATCGAAAACCGCAGTCGGTCCCGTCTTCGGCCGGAAATTTCTCGGCTACTGTTTTCGGCGGTGGTCCAACAATACGGTTAAGATCGCAGTGGCTCCCAAGGCCCTGAAAACCTTCAAACAACGCATAAGGGAGATCACCCGCCGATCGGGGGGCCGAAGCCTGACACAGGTTGCCGAACAACTGAGGCTCTATCTGCCGGGATGGAAGACCTACTTTCATCTGGCCCAAACGCCGAAGACGTTCAAGGACCTCGACTCATGGATGCGCCATCGACTCCGGGCGGTCCAGCTCAAGCACTGGCGACGCGGCCGCACGGTTTACCGCGAAGTCCGAAATCTGGGTGCGCCACACGAGGTGGCCGTTCTGGCGGCGGGGGGAGGCAGCCGCTGGTGGCACCACAGCCAGTCGCTCCTCAACAAGGTTCTCACGGTGTCCTACTTTGACCGTTTGGGTGTGCCCCGACTCTCATGACCTCAACTTCGCGAACCGCCCGGTGCGGATCCGCATGCCGGGTGGTGTGGCAGGGGTGCGGCTCGACCGCCCCCTATGCCGATTGTCGGAATCCTTGTGTCTGTCGTTTTCGTTGCGGTTTTTTCCGTCAAGAAAAAAGGTTGAACCATGAACAAACAAGACCTGATGGGGTTTTCAAAAAATTATTCTGATAATTCGTAAAAGTCTAAAGTTAAGAATAAGGCTTAACGTTAACCCTGTTAACCTATGAAACGATCAATGCTAGTTACGTTTGCCGACAACGACAGATCAAAAAAAGCTGATGAGAGCGGTTTTAACAAGATCGGATATCTAACACGATCCGGCCTTGTAATTTTTCCTCGCCGCTATCGACTTGTTCGAGAAAATCTTTCAAAGATTGTGAAGCTACCACATGCGTTGTTTCAAATTTCCGAAGATTTTGGGACAGAAAACGTTGAGAGATTTTTTACTGAAAACTTTCAGACGCTTGATCTCTTTGATCTGGGGTTATCAGCGATTCTTAATAACGACATTGCCTACTTTATTAACCCCCTAAAACTTCCCTGTCTTAGCCCAATCGACAATATAACTAGGGGTGATCGCTGGTTATCATTGAAAGCTCTGGTTATCGAAGGTGATCTGCTCTGTGTCTTCGATACCAAAAGCCTCTTCAGTCGAATCATTTCAAAGGTTGATAGAGGGCCATGGAGTCACAGTGCTCTTTGCACAATGGAGAAAACCATAATCGAAGCGATTACCAGTGGTGTTTGCGAACGCCCTCTTGACGTTTATTCAGCTTCCCATTATCGCGTTGGCCTTTATAGATTCAGATCCAACGTATCGAACAAAAACAAAAAAGATGCATTAGAGTTCATGCGCTCGAAAATCGGCCAACCATACAGTTATAAAAAGGCCTTATTCGTTGGCATCCAAAAGTTCCTTCATAAGCCTCGCTTTGCACCGACCCCTAATGATCTGGCTATTCATCCTGATCTTGATCTTATTACGTATGTATAGTTTTAAACGACTCCCGGAATGCGACCGAGCTTCTTTTATTCGGGGTGAAAGGAAAAAACGCCCGGATTCTCTCTCCTGGAAGATCACAGGTCAATATTATCAAGACCATGAAAAGGGAGCATTCCAGAAAGTCCGATGAGCAGAATCTTGCAGTCCTAGCCCGTTCATCGAGCTATTTGCGAGAGGTGGTAGAAAGAATTGGGCCGCTCGGAGGAACCAGTCAGAAGAATATTTTCCACATTAGAAGACATATTCGAATCATTCGTAGAAACAAAAATCATTGAAGGTAATCTGACATTTATGTCTACCTTCTCATTGGCATTTTTGTAGCTTTTGTCGCTACTGTTGTTTTTGCAATTACAAATGTCGGATAGACCAAAAGGATCATAAAATTTTTGATCTAGAAACGAATCTTTTCTCAAAAATGATCAAGATGGCAATTGGGATTTCGCAATTCTATAGTGTCCAAGAAAACTTGACACGAATCCCTTTTTCTTGAAGTCTTCTGGCTAGTAGATCGGAGAGTTTCGCTCGGAATCCTTTAGTGTCATGGATAGCTACTTCTTGAACACTCAAAAGACAAATGGCATTAAAAACATTTTCAACCCATCCATGAATATCATCCTCAGTCATTAAAGAAAGCGGTTTGTCATACTTTCTCAATATTTTCTCAGGATGAACAAGCCCATGTTCGGTTGAAAGGATGTACCAAATTATCCCATGCTCTTCAAACCTTTTTTTTAACCTCTGGAAATCATTGGAAAGATATAATTCTTTCGCCGGGTGTTCCCCTGGGAGTTGCTTCTCCCCACAAGAAACCAGACTGACCGAGAATTTATTCATTTGCCTTTACCCCCAAGTCAAGATAGTAGAGAAAGCATCACTTGATCATCTCGATGATATTGAGAGGCGTAGCCAACACTTCCATACCCTGAGGCGTTCTGCAAGTATGGAATACAGTCTCCCAGAAGCTATTGTTGTTTTTGCCACCGAACACTGTTGAAGAAAGATCACTATTCACCCAAATAGGCAAGGAAGAAAAATTTTGCAGAAACCGACGGATGTTTTCCCAGACCTGTTCAGGAAAGCGGAACTGGAACAACCGATTCCCCGGATCTGGTCGCCCCTGCATAATGAAATACTGTCTTGCAATCTGTCGAACGTATTGCAACCAGTTATAAATGATCTCCTCCTTGCTCATCCTGTAAGCGCGCAAATGGTTATGGGGGAATCCCTCGCCTTTCTGAACGCGGCTTTCAATCTTATCCGTGCCGATATCGATATCGAATTTTCCTATAAAGAGTTCCTCGGCAATGAGGTTCATAAGTCGAAGTAACTGCTCCCTTTCCAGTTGGCGTGGATTCTCGCCTTCTTCCATGTGGTAGTTTATCGGGGTTTCCAGCACTTCCTGGAACACAAAAAAAGAGTAAAAGGTCTTTTCAATAGTGCTATATGACAATGGTCGTTCCTTTCCGCGACCGCCAAAATCTATGAAGTCTCGCAATTTGTTTTCGGGATCGGATGTTATGCTATCCCGTAGTGCGTCCAAGATATAGCGCTTTATCTCGCGCGATTGCCCCTTGAAATGATTGATCAGGTCTTTCTCCGAGAAACTCAGGTCATCTTCGTTACGCCTATTTTCCTTCTGAAATCTTGTAAGGCGATCGTGGTAAAGGGAACTACCCAAATGTCGTTGCACTGACTTATCAAAAGCCACCTGTTTCAATGTTGTGCCAGCATTGGTATTTGTCGTGATCAATATGTCCGGGTCGGGATCAATGAAAACCCGAACAGGCAGTGATTTTGCACCTAGCATGATCTGTGCGGCTGCCTTGTGCTGGCCGTCGAAAATATGAATTGCTGATTTACCGCCATCAGAACGAATCCACCCAAGAGGAACATGTAATTGCGGACGGCGTTGGTAGAACTCTTCGACAAGTTTGGCGATGTTTGGGCCGATGGATCGCGGGTTGATGTGGCTATCGTGGGCAAGATACTGAATTGGCAGTCGAGTGAAGAAATATCTAAAGCCGCTCAGCTCATCTACGTATACCGGCACGGAAATGATGTCGCTGTTTCCCATTTCTCCCAAGCTGTATCGGATATGGCCATCTGAGAAGTTGAACCCAAGCTGATGGCAACCACCGCCAACCTGCTTGAGGATGTCATCCAAATTCGGGCTACGGTTTTCATTTTCAAGCTGTTCTTTGAGCCGGATAAAACGCTGGAGAACGCGGGTCACCTCTAGATTAGAGGCCTGCTTGCTTCGATTGCAGCTCTGATGGGTCAAAGCGAAGTTGGAAAGATCGTCCTTACCACCGACCTTTATCGGAATGACATGGTCGATATCAAGCTGACCCTTATGAACGAGCAAATCGATGGGCTGCTCGCAAATGAAGCAATGACCGCCCTGAAGAGAATATAGCTTCTGCTCCAATGATTGCCGCTCGCCTGTGTTCAGGCGGTTCAGATAAAGGGAAGCCATTGTTGTTTTCCTTCCTGAATATGGGAACTTTATGGATTGTTGAAGTATCTTAAGTTTGCCGATTCCAATGATCATTCCCACCAAGCATAAAACGTCTCTTTCCCGTCGGTAATAAAGGCTCAACGAAAATCCAACAAAACCGCGTTTCATGCTTCCCTTGCCATTGATCGTGATATCTAATAATTCCAAAGAACATCGGAAGTTTTTTCTCAGGAATTAATTCTTTTAAAGTGTCCTTTGTTGTATCTCCTACTGAAAGATCTAAGGAAACTTCGTGTAACTGTTTTTCTTCATAAGGTGCAATCATCCAACCTGGAATTCTTTCTCCTGTGGTATAGTCTGGCCTTTCAATAAGAGCATTGGGCTTCTCTTGAAGCACAAAATTTAGCAGCGTGAAGCAATTGCTCACTGGGCGTTTTGTGATGTTCTGTTGACCAGCCAGGAGAAGAAAAAAGAGGAAACAAAGACAAACCAAGCACAAAACCTAATAACATAATTTTAAATTTGTTCATGAAGGCTCCATTTAGATTCATTTATAAGAACTGAGAGACACCATATTAATCATTCTTGAAATAGATAGAAACAGGCGGTTCTCCCTTTTCAATAGTCGTTCTTCGCATTGTTCGTAGACTTCCCATACTTCATGAAAGACTTCAGTCGGCCAGTTCTCACCTGCAAAGCGGAAAGTCGTCCGGACTTTCTAGACCATCAGATTTGCTCTGATGGTCTAGAGGACAGGAGCCTTGAGAATAATTATCAGGCTTCGTTCTTGTCTTCGAGTCTTAAAGTCATCACTTTCGAAAGCCATGCCGCGTCCGGAAAATCCGTGTTTGATCCGACTGACCCCAAGCTTGAATCAGTGAGATATTTTCTTTTGGTGGAGTAGGGCAGCCCTTTCCAGATTTCAAGCTGCATTTTGTACTTTTTTTGCTCCGGCGATTCGGAATATTCAACATCTTGTGGAACCGGTGGCAGCTTCCATCCCTTCTCCAGGGCCGTCCGAATGAATCCTGCCGGGTTATTCTTAACACCTCCGATCCGGCACCAGCCATCGATCTCTGATTCAGAGTGTTTTTGGGCTATGCCCTGGGCGTCCTTCGACGAAAAACCAAATTCCACGAGCCTCCGTTCCAGTCCTTCCTTCGACGGATGAAAGCCTTTCTCCCCCCGGAGGGGGGGAGGGGGGGAGTTTTTCCCATTTGGCGGAAGAGAAACAACAACACCGTTGTTGTTGTTTTCTTTTAGTTCTTGTTCTTTTATGCCGGTCAGATCTGTCCGGTCTTGACCGGTCAAATCTGCCGGTCTGGACCGGTCAAATTCGCCGGTCCGAGGATTTTGCCGATCCGGACCGGTCAAATTCGCCGGTCCTTGCCGGATGGCATTTTCCATCCATTCGTGGCGAAGAAAAAAATAACGGTTAGATTTATTCAGGCCTCTTTGTTCTTTTTCGAGTAGCCCGACATCCACAAGCTCCTGAATGTATCTTCTGATAGCCCTGGAATCGGGTGCCCGGTCATTTCCGAAGGAAATCGGCATCCCAAGCTCCCTCGCAAGCCGAGCAACTCCTGGAAAACATTCTCCATTTTCTCCTGCATGACGGGAAAGTGCCGAATAGATCAACTTTGCCCCTGCCGAAATTTCAGATCGCTCAAGGATCCACAACGGGATCCAACATCCGTCGAACATTTTATAGGGGTTGATACGGCTTTTGTGATTTTGGGGAGTCGTCACCTCGCACCCCCTTCCCGCCGCTTTTGCTCGACTTTGGAGGGGCGTCCTCGTCTCCTCTTTGGTGCAGGCGGAATGATAATCTGAGACTGAATATGATTTTGTGGGGAAGGTGAATCAACGGTATGGGCATCAAGCCAGGCTTCAAGGTCCCTGCGTCTGATCCGGATTGTGCCAGGACCGAGTTTGATGACTCGCGGGCCTTGTCCGCGAGAAATCCTTGTCCGGAAAGATCCAGGAGAAAATTTTATTTCTTTTGCTGCTTCTTGGACGGTCAAAAGATCGTCTTTTTCGTCTTTTGTGGATATTTCCTGAGTCATGACGTACCTGTAGCCTTTCTATAGTCCGAAAATGACTATGAGTGGCTAACTCGGTACTCCTGACGGGGGAGGTTCCTTAATTGACCTGTGCCGAGATGATGCAGTTCGAGAATGGGATTATTCTCGATTCTGAATATTTTTAAAGCGTCGTGAAACTTCTGTATTGTTTAATCGCTTGGCATCCTGTGCCATGCTTCGAAACGATTATAGCATTTCCGGCTATGTTCTAGGTTGGAAATGGTGTATCATGGTTCCTTGAATATCAAGGAGGTGTACCGATGAACCCACGGGATTTCAAGGAACTTCGCCGTTCGGCTCAGGATCTCACGCCCCAGCAACGCCACCTTCTGGTGACGGATCTCCAGGGGACCCACCCGCAAAACAACCCGGTTCTCGAACAGGTCGACCGGGCCTTCTCCGAGCATCCGCGATGTCCC
>JAKBPM010000017.1 GCA_021829515.1 Nitrospirota bacterium
TTGGTGCATGAACCGATAAAACCCTGTCGATGGAAATCTCGCTTAATGGAGTTCCCGGCTCAAGTCCCATATATTTGAGGGCATTTTTCGCATTTTCTTTAGAGACTTCATCTTTAAAACTTTCGGGGGAGGGAATGGATCCTGTGACAGGAAGAACCATGCCCGGGTTTGTTCCCCATGTGATTTGGGGCTCGATCCTGGTGGCATCGATTTCAAGAACCCGGTCATATTTTGCATCAGGGTCAGAGTGCAGGGACTTCCAGGAGGAGACAGCCTTTTCCCAAAGGTCACCTTTGGGTGCCATCGGACGACCCTTGATATAAGAAAAGGTCACTTCGTCGGCTGCGATCATTCCGGCTCGGGCTCCTGCTTCTATCGCCATGTTGCAAAGCGTCATCCTGGCCTCCATGGAGAGTTCCCTGACGGCTTCTCCCGAGAATTCCAGAACATACCCTGTTCCGCCATCAGTTCCGATTTGACCGATGATGTAAAGAATCAGATCTTTGGATGTCGAGCCTTTGGGGAGATGGCCGTTGACCTTTATGAGAAACGATTTCGGTTTCTTCTGGATAAGGGTTTGTGTGGCCATGACATGTTCAACCTCTGACGTTCCCACGCCAAAGGCAAGCGCGCCAAAGGCTCCGTGGGTCGAGGTATGGCTGTCACCGCAGACGATGGTCATTCCTGGCAGGGTAAACCCCTGTTCAGGAGCGATCACGTGGACAACACCCTGTCGAATGTCGTCCATCGTAAAGATGGGGACAGAATACTCCATGGCGTTTTTGGTCAGTGTTTCAACCTGAAGGGCGCTGATAGGATCTTCAATTCCTTTTTTTCTTCCGGTTGTCGGAACATTATGGTCCGGAACCGCAAGTGTTGCCTGAGGTCGATGAACTGCCCTGCCAGCGATCTTTAGTCCTTCAAAGGCTTGTGGGCTGGTTACTTCATGGACAAGCTGCCTGTCTATATAGAGAAGGGTCGATCCGTCAGATTCTGTAACAACGTGATCATCCCAGATTTTTTCTAAGAGAGTTCGTCCCATTGTTGTCATGGCTCCTGTTTGGGTGCATGGGGTTTAAATAGATCAAATGAGAGGATATGATACCAAAAATTCTTTTTGAGTGCATGGACCAATTTTAAAAAGGATGCTTAATGTCGAAACGATGGCTTGTAACGGGCGGGGCTGGGTTTATTGGATCAAACTTTGTGTTGGAGGCCCGGAAGAAAAATCTGGCTAAAGTCTTGACTCTGGATCTTTTGACGTATGCCGGGAACCGAACGAATCTTTCTGCCATTGAGAAAGATCCGGACCATGAATTTGTTCATGGAGACATTTCCGATCCCTCTTTGGTCAGGTCTCTTATTGAGTCATTCAAGCCAACGGCGATCTTTCATTTTGCGGCTGAGTCCCATGTGGACAGATCGATTGACCATCCGGGCATTTTTCTGAAGACGAATGTGGAAGGGACATTTGTTCTTCTTGACGAAGCCCGCAAATATCTTTCAGGAGGTGGGGGAGATCCCGGTGAGCCATTCCGATTCATCCATGTCTCGACTGATGAGGTTTTTGGGAGTCTGGGGGCGGAAGACCCTCCCTTTACGGAGACAACACCATATGCTCCAAACTCTCCGTATGCAGCTTCAAAAGCAGCCTCCGACCACCTCGCCAGAGCCTATTTTCACACATATGGCCTGCCGGTCATTACGACAAACTGTTCCAATAATTTTGGTCCCTGGCAATTTCCCGAAAAATTGATTCCGACTGTCGTCTTGGCAGCAATAGAGGGGAAAGAGATTCCGTTATATGGAGATGGGCTCAATATCAGGGATTGGCTATATGTGGGAGATCATGTTCAAGCCATCCTGCGCATTCATGAAGCAGGCATCCCAGGGGAAACTTACAATATTGGCGGCAACAGCGAACGGACCAACCAAAGGGTGATCGAGACGATACTATCAATCCTTGATCAGGAAAGACCAAGATCAGACGGGCATTCTTATTCTGGACAGGTCCGCCATGTTACCGATCGCCCGGGACATGATCGACGCTATGCCATGGATGCAAGTCGCTTGAAGCGCGAACTCGGTTGGACTCCAGAGTTTTCTTTTGAGTCGGCAATAGGGGAAACGGTGAGATGGTATCTGGCAAATGAAGAATGGTGGAGGGAGATCCGTTCACGGAAATACGCTGGCGAGAGGCTGGGTGTATTGCCCCCTTTGAAAAAGGGGGCAAAATGAGAGGAATCATTCTGGCAGGAGGTGCCGGTACACGGCTTCACCCATTGACTTATGTCGTAAGCAAGCAGCTTATGCCTGTTTATGACAAACCCATGATCTACTATCCCCTTGTAACTCTGATGCTGTCGGGTATCAGGGAAATCATGATCATTTCAACTCCGGCTGATCTCCCCCTTTTCAAGGCGCTCCTTGGAGATGGTTCTGCTCTTGGTCTTTCCTTCTCCTATGAGGTTCAACCCACACCTGCCGGACTTGCCCAAGCATTTTTGATTGGTGAAAAGTTTATCAGGAAAGAGCCTGTGGCTCTTGTTTTGGGAGACAATATTTTTTTCGGGCATGGATTGTCAGAGGTCCTGCAAAAGTCGGCATGTCTTGAAAGAGGAGCCCTGATTTTTGGATACATGGTGAAAGATCCTGAAAGATATGGTGTTTTGTCATTTGACCCGGAGGGAAGGGTTCTTGAGATTCTGGAAAAGCCCAAGGAGCCGCCTTCGCGCTATGCCGTGCCTGGACTCTACTTCTATGACGGAATGGTTTCAGAGTATGCCAGGTCGCTTCGTCCATCGGACAGGGGAGAGCTTGAGATTACGGATCTGAACAGGTTGTATCTCGCCAACGGAGATTTACGCGTCGAGCGATTGGGCAGAGGGACAGCTTGGCTTGATACAGGAACGCATGAAGCTCTTCTTGAGGCATCGAATTTTATTGCCGCGATTGAAAATCGGCAAGGATTGAAAGTGGCTTGCCCGGAAGAAGTTGCCTATAGGATGGGGTATATTTCACGGGAAGATATTTTGAGAACCGGTCGTTCAATGTCCAAAAATGGGTATGGCCAATATCTGATTTCTTTGGCAGAGGAGGATCTTTTTTCATGAGAGTGATTGAAACGAATCTTCCCGGGGTTCTCCGGGTGATCCCTGACCTGTTCAAGGATCCCAGGGGATTTTTCATGGAGACCTACCATGCTGAGAAGTTCAAGGCCTTGGGACTTCCAGAAATTTTTCTGCAAGACAACCATTCCCGATCAGGAAAAGGGATTCTGAGAGGTCTTCACTTTCAGAAGACTCGTCAGCAGGGAAAACTTGTCAGGGTAGTAGCCGGATCCCTGTTTGATGTGGCGGTGGACATACGACAGGGATCCCCGACTTTCGGGCAGTGGTATGGTCAGGTCTTGACCTCTGAGAATCCTGAGTTTATTTATATTCCAGAGGGATTTGCTCATGGATTTTATTCTCTTGAGGAGAATACTGAGCTTGTTTATAAGTGTACAGAACTGTATGACCCTTCTGATGAAGGGGGAATCCTTTGGAGCGATCCGGATATTGGTATCGACTGGCCAGGAAGGACTCCGACCGTCTCAGCAAAAGATGCCTTGTATCCTTTATTGAAGGAGCTTTCTGCAGAGCATCTTCCCAAAATATAAGCGGGATGAATCTGTTGCGGAGATTGTCTTTTCAAAGGAGAAGTCATCTCCGCTGTGATTCCTGTTTTGCATCGCTTCTGCCGTTCAGATAAGGATCTTATTTCTTTATTGATCGGAGAGATCTAGTCTTTTTTCAGGGAGATCCCCAATCAGTCCAAGAGATTTCAATATTTTTATATAACTCCGGATTTTTTGAGGAATTCCTTTAAGAATAAGGAGTTTTGAATGGATCTTGTTCTTTGGAGACATGCTAAAGCAGAGGAACTTTCTGTATTGGCAGATAGCTCTGGGGAGCCGATGCGGGATCTTGACCGTCCTTTGACGGATAAAGGCTGGAGGGATGCCAAAAAAGTTTCAGGGCGGATAGAGAAGCGACTGGATTCGTCTTTCGTAATCTTTTCAAGCCCTGCACTGAGAACCATCCAAACCGCTCAGTGCCTTGGCCGAAAGATAAAGGTTCTTGATCTTCTGTACCAGGGTTCCGCGAAACAGATTTTCTCTTTCCTTCATTGGCCGGAACTTCAGTCGTCGACAGTCATTGTTGGACATCAACCCTCGATTGGCCGTCTTGCTTCCTTGATCCTGACGGGAGAGGATTTTCCTCTGGTGGTGGAACCAGGGGCATTTTTCTGGTTTCGTTGGAAAACGGGGTATTCGGGTGGGCAACCGGCGCTAGTTTGGGCCATGACTCCGGGTTGTTTGAAAAAAAACTCCAGGAAAAATGAAAAGAATGATTGACATTTCTTTTGAACCCTCAAAATCAGCTGATACGGTGGCTGGCGAGCTCGGCAAGCCGCATTGCAAGCTCCTTTATCAATGTCCTGTCCTTTCGGTCAAGTTGGCGAATAAGAATCATTAGCTGCAGGTCTTCGTTCGACTGGAGTGAAGGTTCGCTGACAACCGTTTCTGAAGATTGATCCCTTTCTCCCAAAACAAGCCAGTCCAGAGAGACATGAAATTCCATTGCGATGGCAGTTAAAAGCGTTATGGGCGGTATCCTGCTGCCGGACTCGTAGCGCGAAATATCCGTTTGGGAAATCCCGAGACGATGAGCCAATATCGCTTGTGAAAGAGCTCCTCTCAAGAAACGGATCCTTTGTGCGATACCAGAGGCGTGATGGTTGATATTTATACCCATTAAGTATAATATTTTCCTTTTATGAAAATTTGGAATATATTGTTAAATAAAAGAAAATTAGGGGATTATAAGATTGGATCTATTAACGGTCAAGCAAATCAAACTTGCTCTTTTACTCCGGGATTGGACGTTGGCTGATCTTGCCCAAATGATCGGGATTACACCATCGTATCTTTCGATGGTTCTTAACGGAAAAAGAAAGGGGCAGTGGGTTTGGGAGGCCGCTTCGAGAGAGCTCTCAGGTTGCTTGTCGCAATTTCGGATCTGAGCCGAATCTTGTTTGTCTGAGGAGCTAAGATTCTCATGTTGGATGTGATCCTGATCGGCTGGTGTGAGGCATCACCCGAATAATAATTTTATGGCTGCCGGAATAGACTGCTTGTTTCTTTCCGATGGACATATTTTCTGTATTTATAATATATCTTTATGATTTTAAAAATTTATTTTTTGTGGCAAACTATCCAAGAATCATCTCCTCTCTTTATTGAAAGTGTAAGTTTTATCTGAATCATCACATCCCTAATCTTTATAGATGCTCACGGTTCTCCGAACGATAAGATCTTGTGTCCCTTGGCCTTCTTTTCATTGGAAATTCTCTTGTCATTTTTTAGACTTTGTCCTGATGGGAGTGTTTGATGAGTCAAGATTCCATGGATGGGTTTGATCCATTGAACAAGGATTTCTTCGAATCTGTATTCAATTGGACGGGTATCGGTATCGGTGTTGTGGATCTTTACGGGTCTTACTGGAAGATCAATGATGCTTGGGCACAGATGCTGGGTTATACGAACGAAGAGCTTCTGAGCAAAAGTATCCGGGATATTTCACATCCGGATGACACCGAAAAGAGTTACTCCTCTCTTCAGGCAATGATAAGGGGGGAGATTGACTCCTACCGATTTGAAAAACGCTTTGTTCGGAAAGACCAGACGGAAATTTATTGTGATCTGATTGCCACGCCATTTAAAAATAGTCATGGCGAAACAGTTGGTGTCATTGGAGTCATGATCGATATTTCTGATCGGAAAATGTTGTCCCAACAGCTTCTGTCATTGAAGAATCTTTATGCCGGTTCCGCTCTGGTCCATCAAAACCTGCTTCAAGAAAAAGACTTGGGATCTCTTTTGGAGGAGGTCTGCAGGATTGGGGTCTCTTATGGAGGATTTGTTGCTGCGATGGTTGCCGATCTTGATCGGACCACCCGACAACTTCATATCAAGACAACTGCTTGTCCTGATCCTGTGATCAAGAAAATGCTGGATGTCCTTGAGCTTTCCTCCGACCCCGAGTCACCCGCCGGTATCGGTACGGTCGGTGAGTCTGTCCGAACGGGGAGGCCTGTCTTTATCAATGACTTTATAGCTCACCCGAACACGGGGCAATGGAAAGAGAGGGCCAAATATGCGAACGTGCGATCGGTGGCATCATTCCCTTTAAAGAAGAAAGGGAATGTCATTGGAACACTGATTGTCCTGTCGGACAAGATTGGCTATTTCCATTCTGAAGTCCTTTCTCTCCTGACATCGATGGCAGAAAGCATTTCTTACTGTATCGACAGTCTTGATCACCGGGAGAACCTGCTATTGTCCTCAACTGTCTTCAGGGAAGCGATTGAAGGGGTCATTATTGCCGACTATCATGGAAAAGTGCTGATGGCGAACAGAAGCTTCCATGAAATTACCGGATTTTTGCCGGAAGATATTCTTGGAAAAGATATCAAGGTGTTCCATTCTGATTCCCATGATCGTAATCTTTTCAGAAAAATCTTTAAGTCCGTTGCAACCACTGGAAAGTGGGAGGGAGAAGTATGGAACAGGCGACAAAGCGGTCAGATCAGGCTCCACCGACTTTCAGTTGTGGGAATAAGCTCTAAAGAAGGTATGTTAACTCATTTTATCGGATTCCTCTCCGATATCACCGCTCAACGGGAAGAGGAAGACCGGATGCGACGCTTGGCTTTTCATGATCCATTGACGGGACTTCCTAACAGGATGCTTTTTCATGATCGCCTTGATCAGGCATTGAGGGGAGCAAAACGATCTGATTCGGCAGTTGCTATCTGTTATCTGGATCTTGATGAGTTTAAGCCTGTGAATGATCGGTACGGACATCAGGTGGGAGATGAGCTTTTGAAAGAAGTGGCTCTCCGGCTTGAGCGGTCAATCCGTGAAGCGGATACAGTCTGCCGTATTGGGGGGGATGAGTTTATTATTTTGTTTCCCAATATTTTGGATGAAAATGAGATTGAGCGACTTGGAGAACAACTCCTTCAGGAAGTTTCCAAACCATTTGCATGGGGAGATGAACTCCTTTATGTTACGGCAAGTGCGGGATTGGCCTTATATCCGAATGATGGTGCGGAGTTAACGGACCTGCTCACCCAAGCGGATTGGGCGATGTATCAGGCTAAAAAATATGGTCGGAATCGCCTGTTCTGGAAGGTTAGTCCATCGGCACCAAATGACAGTGAGTTCTAACAGGAATCGACATCTTTCCTCTCTGATCTCTTGATGTCGGATTTTTATTGGTAGCTGTTGATTTTTTAAAAATACATCCTGTATGATGGGCGGATCATTTTGTGGCGGTGTAGCTCAGACGGTAGAGCAGGTGAATCATAATCACTCGGTCGGGGGTTCGAGTCCCTCCGCCGCCACCATAATCTCAATTGTGTTTCTATTCGTCCTTATTCCGTTAAAAATTCTTTTTCACAAGATCTTCCCCCAAAAATTTGAGACTTAGGACAAGTGCATGATTTTGACTCCTGATGTGAAAGGTCTTATCGTGAGAGCATTTACTCATAAGGTTTCCTTGGGGAATTTTCACTTTCTTTTGAAAAAGTTATAGATTGAAGCAGTTGGTTGAGAGATCGTTGAACATGAACTCAAGTTTTGAGATGTCAAAAGGGGGAACTATGCTTAAAAGATCCAGAGCAAGTTTTTTTGCTGGAAAGTGCTTTTTATTGGCCATTGGCGTTGCGGTTGGGATCACCTGCCTGTCCAATTCAAAGAAGGCGGAAGCCGCTATCCTTCCAGTCAGCCTTTCGGTCCAGGGGATCGGCGTCGATGTTCTCTCTGGTCAAAGTACGGTTTTGGGGAATACGAACAGTTATAGTGGTTTGGGTCTTGGTGGAGGCGCAATGGTCGAGCTTAATCTTCCGGGACCTTTATCGCTTCGTGCTCAGGCCAATTATATCCATTTTGCCGGTACTCCTGTTTTCAATATTCTGCCAATAACAGGCGGTGTCCAGATGGATCTTTTTAGTCTCCTGCCTTTTACTGTTTATCTCGCAGGAGATGCCGGATATAACGAAACAACTGGTTTAGGAACATCTGGCGGTAACTTTACCTGGGATGCCGGTGTCGGTGTCAGTTTCGGACCTGTTTATGTAGAAGGTCGGTACACTTATATTGCTGGACCAATCATGTCAACCTCCCAGGGAACAATGGGAGGTATGTCCTATATCCCGATCGTTGTAGGTTTTACATTCTTTTAGAAAAAAAATTCAAGGGGCTCTTTTATCGGACATCTTTTATGGAGGCATCTCTTCTCAGGAGAACTGTCTCCAAGGAGGTGTCTTTTTTTTTGAGGACTTATTGGTGGAAGAAAAATAGCGGCCTAATGAAACTTTTTAGTTAAGTGTTAGAGAGATACAGATCAGATCATGGGTTATCAAGCAATATGAGTGGTGACAGCAGGCGATGGATTGTAGATTGAAGGGTTGGAATGAATCCGTCATTAAAGATTGGAAACAATGGTGCCGAAGGCGGGACTCGAACCCGCACGGGGTTGCCCCCACTAGACCCTGAACCTAGCGTGTCTACCATTTCACCACTTCGGCTGGATCAAAAAAGCCTAACCCGCGAATCCTACGAAAAAAATGCATAAAAGTCAAAAAAGATTTTTTTAATACTGATAAATCAATAAGTCAGATGTGTTGGATCCATATTTTTTGTACACAAAATGCTTTCGATTATTCTGGAATAGTTTGTTTGCCTGGATTACAAACACATTCGGTAGACTTCGCTCCTCAATGGGCACTGAATCCTGATCCTAGGAAGGCTCCTGACTGGGAAGAGAATCAAAAATCGCATTGCAATCCAGATGTTCAATATGCGTAATGCTCATTTTGGTGTTTGATATTTTATGCTTGAAACGGCAAGGAGTATGGTGCGCCTGACTGGAATCGAACCAGTGACCTACAGCTTAGAAGGCTGTTGCTCTATCCGATTGAGCTACAGGCGCCAGAATGGAAATGAGAAATTAATGGCACATTACAAAGCTGAACGCATGACGGACAGGGTGAATAGCATCATGGATCATTGGAAGAGGTGCAAACAATAGCAAGTAAAGGGTTATTGGCACCCATACACCAAGTAAACCTGCTACAAGAACTTTTACCCAAAGACTGCTGTCTGCCTTTGCTCCGGTAACATTCCCCCAAACTGCCTGTTCATTCTTCAATGCAATCCCTTTCAACAAGAAGCCCATCAATTGATGGGCTTCTCCGTTTTTACCAACGATCCCCCAGCCGCGTTTCGTGCAACGTGGAGAACTTGTTTTAATGGCTTTCACACCCTCTATCAAGAGGAGTATTGTCGCTGGTTTCAACCGCTTTTACGAGGTGGTTGGAGAGAAGATATGCCTCTACCTCTTCACCGCTGACATCCGCAAGTACTTTACCGTTGACTTCAACTGTGGGAGACATGCGTTGTCCGGACTTCCTGACCATCTCCGAATAGGCCATGGGATCGGCAAGGATGTTGATATCTTCAAATTCAATATTATATTTTCTAAAAACTGCCCTGACTCCACCACTCCAGCCACATGTTGGTTTCAGATAAGCTTTTACCGTCAATTTTTCTGTTTGGGTTTCCATATTGTGATCCTCCTTTGATTCAGTCCCACATTCTACATGAGTCTGACCATGTTCTCAAGACCGATTGGCAATATTGGAGTATCGATCGCAATGTGCCGTCCTGACGAAAATGTTTCCACAATCGGTCCACAAGTTTGTTCTATTCCCTGTGGGAAATTTTTACGGCCTGGCGTTTGCTTCAAGATAGGCTTCCAGTGGATAAGGGGATACGTTCAGGACTGTTACCAAATGATTTTCTTTGGCAACATTGTCCGACAGCGCCATGCGGATCATCTCCCGTGTCAGAAAAGGGGTTGGAAGCAGTTTTTCCTGAAAAAAGGCCGATATCGCAAGCATGGACGGTGGCTGGGACATAATCAACGCATTTACTTTTAAAGATGACTTGATGGTTTCCATCAACTCCCTATAAGTATAGATTCTTGGACCACCAATTTCGAGAATGGTTGGCTTGATGGTTCTATCTGTGTTCAATTTCGAAAGGGAGGTGACCAAATCCCCCACCCAAATGGGGTGGACAAGATTTTTTCCGGATCCGATCAGGGGAAGAATATGTAAGCCTCTAGCCAATCCCGCAAACAAATTGATGAATTTGTCGCGTCTCCCAAACACAACGCTTGGTCGGACAATTGAAACATCCAGTCCAGAAGAAAGGATTTCATCTTCCATAACCGCTTTTGTTTTATGATATCGTGATTGCGCACTATGAGAGGCACCTATTGCGGATACAGCAATAATTGTTTTTACGCCTGCCATCTTGGCTGCTTTCAGCATGGATCGGGTTCCCTGAACATGGACTTTTTCATAAGTCTGTGTGCGGGTTTCGGCCAAGATTCCGGTCAGGTGAAAAATGGTGTCGACTCCGGCCATGGCGGAGACAAGATCCGAATATGAGGATACATCTCCTGTATAGGACTCAACGCCATCAGGAAGTTTTGAGGTTGGCCCTTTTCTGGAAAATAGACGTATTGTCCCGTTAAAACGATCCGTCTTGAGCTGTTCCATGAGTGCCTGTCCAATAAACCCGGTTCCGCCTGTCAGTAATGCTGTGTGCATATTAAGCCCTCCGAAAACGTTGCAAGCCCTTCGGTGACAATGCCATGAGTTCCTCAAGTACAGCAGGAAAAGCTTCCTGAAACAATTTCATATCTGATGGAGTTGAATTCCACGAGAGAGATACAACGACTGATCCTTGTCCTAAAAGTGAAGAAACACCCAATGCTCTCAGAACATGAGACACTTTAAGGGATTGGGAAGAGCAAGATGAACCAGTGCCCGTCTGAATGCCCTTGAGATCAAGTTTTGAGACTGCTGCCTGACCGTCGATTCCAGGAACAAGCATGTTCAGTATTCCGGGAAGACGAGGCTCATCAGAAGCAGGGATCACAACATCGGGAATTGTATCCTTGACCCATTGAAGGAGATCATTTGTCAGAGTCTCAATCCTTCTTCTTTCCTGATCAACATGTTCATTCCAGTGTTGAATGGCTTTTTTCCAACCTTCGGCGAGAAACACAGGGATCATTCCTCCACGGCGCCCACCTTCCTGGGACCCCCCAAAGATCAATGGCTTGATACGAATTCCTTTTCGAACATATAGGGCGGAAATACCGGGAGGGCCACCCATCGCATTCGATGAGATTGTCATCATATCGATAGGAAAATCCTTGACCTTGATCCGTTGGGTTCGTTGAGCAGTGACAAAATCAACGTGGAAAACTCCTCCCCCTGCCTTTACCTCTTTTCCAATTCTTTCAACCGGAGTGATAACACCAACCTCAGGATCAGCCCAGACAAATGAGGATAGTGTCCGTTCAAGTTTATTCAAACTGAGAGATGTGATCGATTCATATATTTTGGGGCGCAGTTCCTGAAACGGAATGTGATCTCTTTTAGCTCTTGATGACATGGCATTAATGGCAGATATATGATTGGTTTGCCCACCCACAAGCCCTTCAAAGGAGAGTGAGGTTCCTAGGTCGGCACACATGATTGCCCAAGTGTTGGACTCTGATGCATTTGATGTAAAGAAAATTTCGGAAGTATCGGCTCCAATCATTTTCGCCACTTCTTCGCGGCACGATTCAAGGCATTGGGCATAATACCGGGCTGAAGCATACCGGGCGTCAGGATTTGCAAGAGATGAAAGGCTGTTTGAGATCGCTTCCTGGACGCCAGGACGAAGGGGAGTCAGACTATCTCCGTCGAGGTGGGTTACTGATGGAGTATTCTGGATTCTGTTATCAGTCAAGGTCACTCCTCAAGCTTGAAAGAAGTGGAAGAGGGAGTTGGACCATCGCTGAATAGGCTGGGTGGTCTGCTAATAGAAAAGCCTTTTCATCCTCTTTCATGTTTTTGAGTAAAGATGCCCCTGTATTTCCCAAAGGAAATCGAATGTAGTGGACGGAACTCATTTTTGAGTCTTCGGAACGATCTGACTCGAAAATGGCACTGATCTTTCCGGAAGGAAAAACCAGATGAATCGATGGCTGGCGATCGATTCCCCGAAGTCTGTCAAGCGTTTCCCGAACCTTGTCTTCGCTCGTAATCTCAATGAACAATACTGCACTAAGCTCATTTTTAGCGGGTAAAAGCTCATTGTATGTATCGATCTCTTCTTGTACTTTTTTGGGGTCACTGATGCCTTCTACCAGAAGCATTTCTTGAATCTGGAAAAGAACCGTATCATGGTTTTCAAAAACGATGCGCAATAAAGGCCCCAGATTGATGGATCGATCTTTTTTGATCGAAATAATTCTTTTTCTGGCTTCTGCACGTTGTTCACTATAAATATTGTTTGGCAGAATCTCTGTTGCGGATACTTTCTTCATGAATTGATCTTCCTTCTTTAAAGAATAACGATGATGGGTTCCTTTGATAGCTTCCAGCATCATCAACCAAATCGATGCTTTGATTTCCTGTCCGTTTTCCTTGACAGCGATGAACCCATTGCTTGTAATATCATCATCGAAGTGGATGTCCGGGATCAATCCAACTCCCCCTCTTGGCGAAGAAGAAATGAGGGGTTCTTGTCTGGATTGATTCTTGATCGGAAAAAACGCTTGACCAGGAGTTTATAATGTTGACGCCTTCCTCACCATTTTATTTACCAGATGAGGTTATTCTTGATCTTCTGGACTCATCCAGGACTATTGCCGTTGTGGGGATCAGCGATAAGCTTGGAAGACCATCCCTTACAGTCGCAAGCTACCTTAAGGATCATGGCTATGATGTCTGGCCGGTCAATCCCCTATTGAAGGAAGTTGGCCATGTGGCTTGCTATCCGGATCTTTTTTCATTGCCAGGTGTTCCTGACATGGTTGTTGTTTTTCGAAAATCTGCTGATATTCCGGATGTCATCGATGAAGCCGCCAGAGCCAAGGTTACCAGAGTATGGGTTCAGGAAGGAATCAAGAGCCCGGAAGGATGGGCAAAAGCAAAATCCTCTGGTTTATCCATCGCGATGGATGTCTGTATCATGAAGGAATACATGCGATTGAAGAGTTCAGTGTCAAATGTCTGCAATCTCATTAACAAAGGGAATTGATTACCCTTTGTTGTGATGAGTCAATTCCCGATATCCTGTTCTGGTTGTTTTTATGGGTGGTTTGTTTTCACGAATGGAGAAAGCGAAGCCACCCATAAAGGGCAACGAGCGTCATGAAAAGGACCGGAATGGTTAGGATGAATCCCGCCCGGATATACTCTCCTGTGGAGATCTTCTCTCCTTTTTTTTCCAATACATGAAGCCATAAAAGTGTTGCCAGACTTCCGATGGGGGTCATTTTCGGTCCAAGGTCACATCCGATAATATTTGCATAGATCATGCTCTCTTTGACGAGAGGGGACAGGTGAAGTGCCTGATGGATCCCGATCGCTCCAATTAAAACTGTCGGGAGGTTATTCATGGCTGCAGATAAAAACGCAAACATGAATCCGCTCCCAATCGTTGCTGCAAAGCTTCCCATATTTGACATGGAGGTCAGAAGGTGGCCAACTTCCATCGTAAGTCCCTGATTCTTTAATCCGTAGACAACAAGATACATCCCCAGGCTGAATAGAACAATTTGCCAGGGAGCTTCCCTTAAGACTTTTCCAACAGGAATAACTGCACCTTTTCCTTTCTTCCACCATCGACCTGCAATTGCGAGCCAGAGTATGGCTCCTGCACCAGTTACAAGCGAAACAGGTATTTTTGTGCCTGCAGTCATGAAATATGCAGCCAATAAAAGGATCAGTAGTGGAAAGGTTGCCAAAAAGACCAGTCTGTCGTGGATTTTGGTTATTGGGGGGGGGAGCCCCATCAGGTTATAACTGGCAGGGAGAGATCTTTTGAAATAGATCCATGAAATCAGAAGAGTTGATCCTAATGCGGCAAAGTTGACAGGGACCATGACTTTTGCATATTCACCAAAGCTCTTATGAAAGTAATCGGCAGACAAGATATTTACAAGGTTTGATATCACCAAAGGCAAGCTTGTTGAATCAGCCACAAATCCTGTTGCAAGAATGAAGGCCAAGGCATTTTTTGGGGAAAAACCCAGTGACAAAAGAACGGAAAGAACAATGGGCGTCAGGATCAGTGCTGTTCCGTCATTTGCAAAGATAGCGGAAACGCTCGCTCCCAGCAAAATGATCAGCAGGAATAATTTTGTTCCATTGCCTTTTCCCCATAGAGCAACATGGATGGCGCACCAGGCAAAAAAACCTGCTTCATCAAGGAGCAGAGAGATGACGATTAGACCGATAAAAGTCATCGTGGGATCCCAGATGATTGACCAAACAGCGGAAATGTCCTGGGTATGGACAACTCCAAAAAGAAGAGCGAATGCTGCTCCGGCAAGAGCACTCCATCCAATGCCGAGTCCACGGGGCTGCCATAAGACAAAAATCAGGGTCAATACAAAAATGAGGATTGCGGTGATCAAAATGGCTCCGTTTTTAATGGATCCCTGAGTTGGCTGGTCTTGCTGTCAGGGGATTGTCTGGATTCAAGTGTTTTGGTGGACACGAAGATTGCTTGATCGATTGCTTCAACCCTAAATTTTTTTTTGAATGGTCAAACATCGTAATGATTGACCACTCTGCCTATCGGAAGTGTGGCTTTTCTGTGAATCAGTCGCCATCAGCAATCAGGGGGGAATCATTATCCAGCTTTTAAAATAGAAGATAGTGTTTTTGTCAGGATTTCACATTCTTCTTCTGTTCCAATGGTTATCCGAAGATACTGATTGATTTTAGGATCAGTAAAGTGCCTGACCAAAATGCCCTTATCTCTAAGCATCTGGTGGAGTCTCTTCCCATCATGCTCTGGATGTCTGGCAAAAAGAAAGTTGGTTTTCGATGGTAGGACAAAAAAACCAAGATTCTCCAACTTTTTTGAAAGCTGTTCTCTTGTTTCGATGATTTTTTGTCTGGTTTTTTCAAAATGGTTTCGGTCCAGAATGGATGCAGTGGCACCTGCAATGGCCAGACGGTCCAGAGGGTAAGAGTTGAAGCTGTTCTTGACACGCTCAAGAGCTTCTATCAGTGGTAAGGATCCGATCGCAAATCCAACTCGCAGACCAGCAAGGGAGCGTGATTTGGAGAGCGTCTGGACTACAAGAAGGTTCTCATATTTTTTTGTCAGGGGGATCGCCGACTCTCCGCCGAAATCGATATAGGCTTCGTCAACGACAACAATTGAGTCCGGATTCTGTTTCAGCAGGTTTTCGATTTCCTCGATTGGACGAATGCATCCCGTTGGGGCATTCGGATTGGGAAAAATAATTCCTCCATTAGGTCTTATGTAGTCGCCCAGTCTGATTTGAAAGGAGCCATCAAGGGGAATTTTTTCAAACGTAATATCGTAGAGAGCGCAATAAACTGGGTAAAAACTGTAAGTGATTTCAGGAAAGAGAATAGGCAGATCATGTTTTAAAAGTCCATGAAATATGTGGGCAAGGATTTCATCTGATCCATTTCCACCCACAAAAATATTTTTTCTTGAAACCTCATAAACCTTTGAAATGGCATCTTTGAGAATATCGGCGTTAGGGTCAGGGTATAAACGGAGACGATCCATTTCCCCAATCATTGCTTCTTTGATCATTGGAGATGGAGGGTAGGGATTTTCATTCGTGTTGAGTTTGATTACATTTTGCTGTTTTGGTTGCTCTCCCGGAATATAGGGAGTGAGTCTATCGATTAAGGAACTCCAGTAGCGGCTCATCAGAACAATCCCCGTTTTTTTTGCTTGACTCTGTTTTTCTTGGTTCGATACTGATTTTTTGTGATGTCAGCGGGGTATTGTACCTTGAGAGCGGGATTATCTAAAGAGGCGATGTTTTTTTGATCGATTGACGGGAGGTATCGATAATGCTTAGAGGGGCGTCTTTATCCAGAAGAGATCGATATTCCCTGAGGAGGCCAACTCTGTAGTTGGCTAATTTATCCCGTATCATTCTGTGGCGGGATCAGAAAGAAATCCGGGCAAAAAATTTTTCTGGAAAGAGAAGCGTATCGGATAAAATATGGCGCGCCTGGAGAGATTTGAACTCCCGGCACTCGGAACCGGAATCCGATGCTCTATCCGGACTGAGCTACAGGCGCATTTTTAACAACACCCATTCTAATGAATCCGGCCAAATAGTTCAAGGAGATCGGCTCATTCCTGGAAAAATCTGGCAAGCGGATTCGAGCTTTTTTTCCTATGTTGATGAGTGAGTGTTCCTTTTTTGGGATTGAAGCTTCCTGATATCTTCGAGAACCTGTTTTGAGTGTCTGTCAGGGTCAACATCGAGATATCGCTTTGCAATTTTTCCTTGCGGGTCAATTAAAAAAGTATAGCGGTGATCAAACCCCAAAAATCCACCGGCCGCTCCGTAGGCTTTTGCGATCGTTCCTGTATGGTCCGCAAGGAGAGGAAAGGGAATGTGGTATTTTTTTGCAAAATGTTCCTGGCTTTCCCTGTCGTCCATGCTAACGCCAACGACGCTTGCTCCTATTTTTTTGAGCTTCATGATCCCGTCTCTGAACGTACAGGCCTCAGTTGTGCAACCGGGAGTGTCCGCTTTTGGAAAGAAATATAAAATGAGCCACTGATGTCGATAGTCGGAAAGCTTATGTGTATCACCATCCTGGTCTTTTCCGATAAAGTTTGGTGCAGGCATTCCCTCAGACGCGGCTTGCTCGGCGAATGCCTTGTGAATGGGCAGGGAAATCCCTGTAAGAATTATGAACACAGTTGCGATCATGGTCATGACAACCCGTATCTTTTTGACTGATGCGATTTTTCTATTCTTAAAATATCTTTCCATTTTTTCATGCCCCCTGCAGATTGTTTAAAAAAAGAATCATGTGTCGGGATGAGAATGGTGTGTGGTTCTTAAAGCCTGGAGGCCCATTCCCCCTGAAAAATATCTGTTCTGGAAAGTCCCCCAACAACTCTTTGTGGGTCCAGATCCGATACAACCGGGAGAAAATCAAGATCATGCCGATTCATTCTCCCAATCGCATCTTGAATGGTATCAGACTCCCGGACTGTGATCACCTTGTTGACCATGACTGAATCGATAAGTTCTTTCTCCCAATCGGACTGATGGATCTTTTCAACGTCCTGAACCGAGACAATGCCAATCAATGATCCGGTTTTTGAGAGGACCGGGTAGGTGCGATGGAAGTATCTCATAAGAAAATTTTCCCTGAACTGCTGAATGGTAATGCCTGCAGGGACGACAATAACTGTTTTGGACATCGCCTGTAGGACTTTCAGGTGAAAACGTCGGGACAGATGGATATCTTCACGGTCCCTCTGATGGGAGGAAATAGATGTTGCTCCTGATGTGACATAGGCAAAAACGGTTGCCATCAGCCCAGGGATCAGGTATGCGGAACTATGTGTCGACTCGGCGATAAAGACCACCGATGCCAAGGGAGTTTTATATCCGGCCGCCAAAAAGGAGGACATGCCCATGACCACACCGAAGTCGAATGGTTCAAGGGATCCGATATTTGCAATCAAACCTCCTGTAGCGGCTCCAAGACAAAGAAGGGGAAAGAATGATCCACCCATGCCTCCAGCGGAGAACGTAAAGATAATGGCCATGGTCTTGAGAAGCAGTAAAAGCAGGAGATTGAAAAAAGTTTCATGATTGGATAAGAGATGTTGTATGAAGGTGTACCCGGGGCCCAGAGGGAGTGCTTCGCCAAAATGTTTTTGAGCGATAAATCCAGTCATTCCCAGGATGAATGCCGCCAGCAGATTTTTCCAGGATAGAACTGCCGGACCGGAGAGAAACCATACTTTGGTGGCACGGTAGGCTTTTAAAAAGAGCCTTGCGAGGATCCCGCACAGCGATCCGATCAGAATGGCTATGATGAGATCTCTCGTGTGAAATTGTGTTTTGGCGGCCATTGTGAAAAGGGGAGCAGTTCCCTTGACGGAAACCATTGCCAGATAAGAAGCAACAGATGCAACCACAGTCGGTAAAAGAGCATTGGGTGCCAAATCACCTCTGAATGGAACCTGGAGCATAAAGATCGCTCCAGTTAGTGGCGCCTTGAACATTGCTGAAAGTCCGGCACCAGCGCCTGCTAGCAGAAGAACTCGCTGATCTTCAGCCGTAACATTGAGCAAGCCCAGAATCTTGGAGGAGAGGGAGCTGACCGCTCCTCCAATATAGGTTGATATACCTTCCATGCCGGCGCTGCCACCAAATCCAAGTGTGCAAATGTATGCAGGAATTTTATAAAGGACGCTGGATAGCCTGATCTTTCCCCGAAACTCATGGTAGCTTTTGACAACCTCTTCTGTTCCCCCCATCCCATCAATTCCACCCTGAAGGAGGATGACTCTTGTCATGAGGACACCAATCATGGGAATAAGAATCACGATCCAGGAGTTTTGGAACAGATGATTGTAAAGAGTGAGGAAGAGAATATGGTAGACAACTGTTTCTGTAATTGAGACCAAAAATCCGGTAATGATTCCGATAATTGCTGAAATAATGAGAATGCTCCAATAGTTGCTGACTCTCCGGAGTTCTCCCAGAATGGCTGTGGGTGTCAACCATCTTGGTGGGCTTAAGTGTTTTATGAAGGGAATCAAGATTTTCTCATGAGGACAATGACGCCCGCACAAATCAGTGAAATGCCTGCCCATCGGAGGGGAGGGACTGCTTCATGAAGAAAGATGTTCGCAAAAATGGGGGTGAGGATATATCCAAGGGATGTCAGGGGAATGATGAAGGAAACGTCAGATAACGACAAAAGCTCAAGAAGAAATCCGAAGTGCACCGCCTCAAATGCCGTGCCAGATAAGATGGCAGGCGATGTGACGATTGTTTTGAGAAGCTGTGCAATCGCGGTGGATGAAAAAAATGCATGAAAGGCTGAAGAGTGCTCAAAACCTTTTCGGATGAGGACAAACCCGATTCCCTCCGATACAAGACCCCCAGCAAGTAAGGATAACACCCAAGGCATTTTATGTTTTTTGGGGATAGATGGATTGATTTCAGCTTGTTCATTCAAAATGCAATTTCCTCAATCCGATGGTGGTCTTGTGTCATTGCTTGCTTTGTCATTGTATTTTTCCCAGATTATTCCTTGGTATTATAAGCGGAATGTTGAATGAAGTGAACCGATTGCTATTTCCCGTTTCAATTGTGTTTTTTAGAATTACCACTGCGAAATGGATTGGTTTTCCGCATGCTTCCAGTTCGTTCTCATGTCTTGAAGACGAGCATTATCGAGGACATTGAGCTCCTTGATTTCGAAGCTTCAGGCGGTTGTTGTATCTTTAAAGACGGAAGAAGATTTTGGTGCAATATTCTTCTTATGAAAAATAGTATTGTCTGAAGCAAAAAACCGTTTTTCGGAGGAACCATGCATAATCATGATCGTTTTCAAATGAAAGTTTTTTCATTTGCTTCATTTCTTGCCTCATTTCTCGTTTTTCCGATCTCTTCATGGGCGGGTGCCTTGGTGCCCCTTCCACCTAATCCGGATATTCCATCAGCGAATTTGCAAAGTGCGCAAAAGATTTCTCTTGGAAAGGAGTTGTTTTTTGATCCCAGGCTATCTGCGAATGGAAAGATCAGTTGCGCGTCCTGCCATGTTCCTTCAAAAGGTTATGCAGATCCCAGAGCTGTTTCGATTGGGGTTGGTGGTAAACATGGGACGAGAAATGCCCCATCAGCCTTGAATGCCGCTTATTTCTCTCGTCAGTTTTGGGATGGTCGAGCCGGAAGCCTCGAAGAGCAGGGGATTGGCCCCCTGACAAATCCTGTAGAGATGGCTAACCCCTCAAACCAGAGTGTTGTGCGTCGCCTTCAGAAGGAGTCACGATACCGCCGTTCTTTTGAAGCTGTATTTGGAGGTCAAGTCTCCATTGACCGGATCGCAAAAGCTATTGCAGCCTATGAGAGAACTTTGGTAACACCAATGTCAGCCTATGATCAGTTTCTGATGGGGAACAAAACCGCCTTGACGCCACAGGAGCAGCATGGTTTTGCTCTTTTTAAGGGTAAAGGAAGGTGTGTTTTGTGTCACAATGGTGCATTGCTTAGCGATCAGGAATATCATAATCTTGGTGTGGCTGGGTCAAAAGATGTGGGACGGTATGCCGTTTCTCATGATCCGATTGACAAGGGGCGCTTCAGAACTCCCGGACTCAGGAATGTTGCCCTAACGGCTCCCTACATGCATGATGG
>JAKBPM010000064.1 GCA_021829515.1 Nitrospirota bacterium
CTGAAGGAAAAGAAAAAGGCGGGACTTCTGTCACGCACCCGGGAGGAGTCGACAACCGAGGTCGATTAACCACCAGGGGGGGAAATTTCGTTTCCCCAAAAGGGGGGAATTTTTACTCCCATTGACAAAAGACGCAGAAGCAGTGCTCCTCAGAAGTATCAACAAGCCACATCAGGCACTCTCTTTCCAGTTTTCAGCAATGCTCTTGAGATATTCTGGGGCAAGGTCGGCTCCGTTCGGCCATGCAATCGTTCCCAATTCTCGGTCGAGACGGACGGACGCAAAAAGATTCTTATCCTTAAGCGGCCCAAAAACTTCCCACTCCAGGTCGTGCTCAAGATCCACGCTCCCCGAAGTCCCATCCGAAAATTCGAGACGAAGTTTGTAGTCCTGAATATGTCGAACCCCAGTCACTTCAATCATGGTCACTCCAACGGTTGGATGGGGAGGGGATGCTTTCCGGTTTGCATACGCTCCCAATTGTTATTGAGGTCGTTCTGATGAAGAGCGGCCCATTCCCGGACGAGGATGAGGGCTTTGGGAGAAAGGTTCCCTTCAATAAGGCTTCCTTGAAAGTCGAAAAGGGCTTTGAACTGCGTTCGATTTAGTACCACTTGTTGAGAGAGTTTCTGCCATCATACTTCAAAGGGTCGCATGATGGTAATTCTGAACCAGGGGAATAATCTTAGCCTCTGGTGCCGGTGGTTTGTAATTCAAGGAACTGTGAGGCCTGGTCGTATTGTAGTGTTGGACCCATTGATTCACCAACACCTGGGCTTCCTTCACTCCATAGAAGATTTCTCCGTTTAGCAATTCATTTCTCAATGTGCCGTTGAAGCTCTCGCAGTAGCCGTTATCCCAAGGACTGCCCGGTTCGATGTAGGCGGTTTTGACTCCAATACTTGCGAGCCATTTGCGCAACCGGGTGGCGACGAACTCTGGACCATTGTCGCTTCGGATGTGTTTTGGAATCCCATGGACGATCATGGCCTCAGCCAGTTGCTCGATGACCTCATCAGCTCCAATGTGACGAGCACAATGAACAGTCAGGAAAAATCTATCTACAACAACGCCCCGGAGTTTTGCAAGAGGCTAAATATAATAGTTTTTATTGGATTAATTTTTTATTGATTATAAAAAATAATTAAATTAATAATATTTTTGTTGATTTTTAAAAAAATATAGTATTAACATACGTTCCTTAGGTGTAAATTAATTTTAATCTTTAAAATGGAAGGATGTTATGGGCTCGAGTTTTAAAAAAGGTAATGAAGAAGACTGTGAACTCGAAAAAAATCTTTGTGCTTTCTCGGCGAAGATGAAGGAGGTGGCAGCAGAGATTCGCTTGTATGCGCCGTTAGACTTTCCAATACTGATTGAGGGGGCCTCCGGAACTGGCAAAGAAATTGTGGCGCGAGCAATCCATTCTCTTTCGGGTCGCTCAGCCTCTCCTTTTTTGCCGATTAACCTTGTGGAAGGGGCGGATACACTCTTTGAAAGCAATCTGTTTGGGCATAAGAAGGGAGCGTTTACAGGCGCTGATCATGGAAAAGTTGGATTTCTGGAAATGGCGAAAGATGGAACAATTTTTATGGATGAGGTGAACAGTCTCCCTAAACCTTTGCAGCCCAAACTCCTTCGTGTCCTTGAGGAAAAGGTTTACTGGCCCGTAGGGAGTGGATCCCCTGCCACAACTGAGGCAAGATTTATCTTCTCGAGCAATCAGGCGCTCCTGAACTTGCTTAAGGAGGGACGCTTTAGAGAGGATGTCATGTATCGACTGGGAAGAACGATTCGTCTTCCTCTCTTAATTGATCGCCCTGAAGACATTCCTTGTCTCGCAACTCGTCTTGTGGCGGAGGCGAGCCGAAAGATAGCTGCTGCCTTTTCTAGGGCTAATGTTGTGGTTGATTCGGATATGATGACACCTCAATCTCCTCCAGAGCTGAGCGAGGAAGCCCTTAGAAAACTAAGAAGTTACTCTTGGCCAGGAAATGTCCGCGAGATGAAAACAGTTCTAGAGCGGGCAGTTCTCCTGTGCCAAAAGGGAATTATTCTGGCAAAAGACATCGAATTTCCCTATCCGAACGAGCGCCCATTAGAAGAATATCAGAGCACATTGGAGCGATTTAATGCGGAATATTTTTCGAGAGTTGTCTCTATGGCGGGTGAAAATGTTCGTTTAGGAGTCATTTTAACGGGATTATCGGAGACAAGTTACAGACGCAAAGTCAGAAAGTATACTAAACGCAATCAAATAAAGCGCTCTTAAATAAACGCTTCCCCCGGTTCAAGCGTAAGGGCGAGGGGGAGTCCCTCCGGTATCCCGATCCCCTCCAGATCAAGATCGATCTTGCGACCCGGGACGCGGAGGGACGGACTCTCCTTCCCCGGATCTTTCTCCCCAAGGTGGGAGGGGTCAAGGTCCGGGTCTCCCGACAAATCGAGGGCGATCTCAAAAACGCCACCGTGACCCGGAAGGCGGGCCGGTGGGCGGTCTCCCTGCAGACAGAGCAAGAGGTTCCCGAGCCGGAACCAAGAACCTCCTCCGCGATCGGCCTCGATCTCGGGGTGGCCTCCTTCGCCACCCTCTCCGACGGAACGCGGATCCATCCGGATCCGGAGCGGGCCGCCGCCATGAAGCGGGCGGAAAAGACTCTTGCCTGGGAGCAGCGAAAGCTCTCCCGGAAGTACCGGAAGGGGCCCAAGAGCCAAAACTACCGGAAGCAGAAGCGCCGCGTGGCGAGAGCCCACGAACGGGTCGCGAACATGCGTCTGGATTTTCTCCACAAGACCTCGACAATGATCGGCGAAAACCAAGCCGAAGTGTATGTGGAAGGTGTGATGGATGAAGGCAAGAATCCTCCGAGTTATGGCAAGGAGTTTTTTCTTGACAATAGGGTTTGCGAAAAGTATAATTCCGGTTTGTCTTCGTTCTGATTTGCCTATTTTCAAGGGTAGACAGAGAGACTTGTTACGGACCGATATTGGCCACTTTTGATGCGGCTGCCATGATTGGATCCCCTCTCTGTCTCGTTTTATCTTGATCGGGGCCTGTTAGGGGGAGGTTCCCGAGTGGACAAAGGGAACAGACTGTAAATCTGTCGCCAGCGGCTTCGGAGGTTCGAATCCTCCCCTCCCCACCACATACCATGAGTTTTGCGAAGGGCTAACTCGTGCGGGAATAGCTCAGCGGTAGAGCGCCAGCCTTCCAAGCTGGACGTCGCGGGTTCGAATCCCGTTTCCCGCTCCATCTTTTCTGTTTTGGTTTGCCCTTGTAGCTCAGTTGGCAGAGCACATCCTTGGTAAGGATGAGGTCACCGGTTCAATCCCGGTCAAGGGCTCCATTGTTCTACTGTTCTACATCTTGCCACCGCGTGTTCAATTTACCTGGAGGGTCTAATGGCCAAAGCAAAATTTGAGAGAACAAAGCCGCATCTGAATATTGGAACGATTGGTCACGTGGATCATGGGAAGACGACGTTGACGGCGGCGATCACGCGGGTGTTGGCGGCGAACAAGATGGCA
>JAKBPM010000065.1 GCA_021829515.1 Nitrospirota bacterium
GAATAAATGGCGGTTAGGGTCTGGTAAAAGAGGTGTCACTTGATCTTGATTTGATCTTGATGTTTGTATGTCTGAAAAATCTGGTGGTCTCGGGTTGGAAAAACAGATTCTTGATTGACGGGAGAAGGTCCTGATCGGAGAGAGTTCAATACAGTCAGAGGGCATTTCCCCGGAAAAGGGAAATGCCGGAGGGGAGAGCTGTGCCCCTTGTCAGTCTTCCCAGTGTCCCTTGAAGCGGTATCCGATGCCCCTTAGTGTTTCTATGAAGCGGGGACGATCCGGGGGGTCTTTCAGTTTTTTTCTCAAGGAATAGATATGGACTTTCAGGTTGTCATCGCCGACAGGGTTGTCGCCGCTCCAGAGCTCCGAGAGCAGTTCTTCTTTTGAGATGGCGTGACCCTGGTGCTCAATCAAATACTGAAGAATGATGAACTCCATTCTTGTGAGGGAGACGGCCTTGCCATCGACGAAAAGATCTCTTCGGACACTGTCAAAAGAAAGAGGCCCGAACAGGAGGGAGATTTTTTTTGTGAAGACTTTTTCTTTTTGGACTTGACACCTCCGGATGAGCGTCTTGATGCGGCTTAGCATTTCCCGGGCGGAAAATGGCTTGACCATAAAGTCGTCTGCTCCTTCGAGGAGGGCATGGGTGCTGATATCCGGATGGGGATTGGCGGATATCCCCATAATGGGAGAGTTCTTCAATTCAGGGTGAGAGCGGATAAATCGGCAAACTTCGGCTCCCGATACTTCGGGAAGCATCCAGTCGATGATGCAGAAAATTCTGGTTTTTCTGCTTGCCATTTTTCGAAGGGCCCATATGGCCTCGTCACCTCCCTGGGCGACGGCGACCTGATAGCGCTCTCTCTGCAGAAATTGTTTTAGAAACGCAATCTGCTCGGTTTCATCTTCGATCAGGAGGATGGTCGGTCTTGATTCCTCTATCGGATTCGTTTCATGGATCACTGGTTGCTCCGGCTTAACAAACAGATATTATTGTTTTTATATATGGCTGTGTGTTCATTGACGGCCAAAGATCTCGATCTTTTGGGTCCGGGATTTCAAAAAGAGCAGAAAAGGAAATTTCTCTGAGAACCGTTTTTCAGGTGCTCATAAAAATGATAGGAATGGCAGATCAACTTTATGTCAATTTTTGGTTAATATTTGGGGTCAAAAAAGAGGTTGTGAAGAGAGATCGTCATCAGATGTGCGTGGAGATCCGGGACAGAGCCCGTGAAGGAGGCTACCGGATGGTAGCCTCCAGTGGGTTTTTGAATTGAAGCCTTAGAAAGTGACTTTCACTCCGGCAAAAACATTGACCGGTTCTCCCGGGTAGACAAAGAGTGTTTCGACGCTGGGTGTCCCGTAACCGGTCAGACCAGCGGGATTGTAGTAGTTGGTATTAAAAAGATTATAGGCACTGGCATAGAGATTGGCCGACTTGTACCATCCTTTTACCGTTGGAAGATCATATGTTGCATAGAGGTCGGTAACGAGGTACCCCGGGATGGTTTGCTGGGCGCCTGTTGAGGTGTCGGCAACGTTCATCATTCCCGTATACCGTTCGTCGATGGTCAGATGATAAGGACCGTGATCGTAGGAAATGGCCACATTTCCCATGTCCAGGGGAACGTAGGGAACCATATCTCCTGCAAGATTCCCGCCGGCATTGATATTTCCCGCTGCGGCTCCAAGCGGGGTATTGCCCAATATCCCGTAAAGATAGGTAAAGTTCGCCGATCCGGAAAACCCGTATCCCAACTGAAGTTTTCCATCAAGTTCGACGCCCTGTTCCCGGGCCTGGCCGATATTTTCGAACTGGTTGTAGTTTGTTCCGGCGGTGTTGCTGTATGTGACCGGAACAGGCATGTTGGAAATATAGTCGCTGAATACATCTGCAGCCAAAAATCCCCGGCTCGCGCTGTAGCGGACGCCTGTGCTCAGATCCCAGACGCTTTCCGGGTTGACCCCTCCAGGAGTGGTTCCGGGGGCAAAGCCCTTGTAATCGAAAATGGCAGGAGGGGCAAAAGACTCTCCGCCTGTAATGTAGACTTTCCAGTTTTGGCTCGGGTAAATGTTCAATCCGACATGAGGCATCGGAATCAGCATCGAACCGCCATTGCTCACGCCAACACCGCCTCCACCACCATAGGTGCCTCCCGGACCCGAGTTGTTGTATAGGCTCCACTGGCTTTGGGGAACCTGGTCGTTGAAATACTGAGAGACACTCGCGACCCGAAATCCGACATTCAACAAGACCTGTTTTACAGGACGGTAGTGATCTTCGAGGTAGCCAACGATGCTTGTTTGCGAGTAGATGGCATCGGTTGTTCCCCCGACAATGTTGGGAGAAAGCATCGGATCGATGTAGTAGTGGTAGGTTGCATATTGCCCCTTCATGCCAAGATACAGGTTGTCATCCTTCCAGAGCCTGTACTTGACCTCGGCAATGTCTCCAGCCTTGTATCCCTCAGCCTGATAGTAATTCTGAAGGAACTGATAGCCAAGCTGACCGCTCATGTTGGGATTGATGCTATTGAATCCGGTGGTTGGTGTACCGGTAAATCCTGCCGGCATGCTGGTATCTCCCTGTGGCTCCACATTTGCGTAGAGAGAATTTTTGATGCGGATGTCGGGAGTGATCTGATCTTTAAAGCCAAGATCGAGCATGAATCGACCATAACTCCAGTTCTTGAAAAATGGGGAGTTGGGTGTGTCGCCAGTGTTGGATGTGTTTGAAAAGCTTGGTCCACCATTGTTTGTCGGACCATAGGCATTGTAGTTGGCGAGAGACATCGACGCGCCGCGATCATAGTTTTTATAGTTCGCTGTTGCGACAAAGTATAACTTGCCTCCTGAAAGGTATTTGGTGATGTTTCCGTAATACTGGTACTCTGTCAGGGGTGTGAACTGCTGGAACCCGGACTGGTGGATGATGCTGAAATCGTTGTAGGCGCCGACATTGGTGTCTTTGCTGATTCCAGAATTGTTGATGTAGCTTGTATAGTAGAGTCCGTAGGACCCGCCTCCGGCATTAACGGTCTGAAAGGCATTCTGCATGGGATCGACCAGATGAAAGTTGACGGAACAACCAGCGGCATAGTTACCTGTTTCGCGCGATGTTGTCACGCCCCGGTTGACGGTTGCTGACTTGACGTCGGTATTCATGATCCCGAGATCATAGACCTCTCCGCCATCGGCTTCGACATTCATCGGAACGCCTTCGACCGACATCTCGATTCCGGACGTCCCAACAGGGGTTGTATTAGCTCCTCCGACTGTATATCCACGACAGGACATGTAGTTCATGCCGCCGGATATCCCCTGGCTTCCCGAACGGGAGTAATACTCGATGGAAGGGGAGTTCTGCATCAGTGTGTAGGCCGCGCCGGTGGTGAGGTTCTGCTGGAATTTCTTCTGGTCGATAACCGAAATGGCTCCGGTATTGTCCCGGATTTTCTTGTTCGCTTCTGCCCGGATTTCAGCTCTTGCCATGCGATTGAGTCGAAGGGAGATGTTTTCTC